>JAHFHI010000110.1 GCA_023246995.1 Candidatus Omnitrophota bacterium | reverse complement strand
AGAAATCAAAGCCCGTTGCGAGCAGCTGAAGGCCCAGATCGCAAAGTCCGACTCCGATTATGACAAGGAGAAACTCCAGGAACGGCTTGCAAAACTTGCCGGCGGAGTGGCCGTGATCAAGGTCGGGGCCGCGACGGAAATTGAAATGAAGGAAAAGAAAGCCCGCGTTGAAGACGCGCTTCACGCCACGCGCGCAGCCGTCGAGGAAGGGATTGTGCCGGGAGGCGGGGTCGCTTTCCTGCGTTCGATCGCATCGCTTGACGAGCTCAAACTCAAGGGCGATGAAGCCACCGGGGCCGATATCGTACGCCGGGCGCTTCAGGAACCCTCAAGGCGCATTGCCGAAAATGCGGGCTTTGACGGTTCCGTCGTGGTCAAAAGCATTCTCGAGGGCAAAGGCAACTACGGCTTTAACGCCTACGCCGGAGAATTCCGTGACCTTGTCGAAGACGGCGTGATCGACCCGACCAAGGTCGTGCGTTCGGCGATTGAAAACGCCGCCAGCATCGCCGGGCTTTTCCTCACCACGGAATGCGCGGTTTCCGACAAACCCAAGAAAGAGAAGGACGAGAAGGAAAAAAAGAAGCCTTCGACTTACGCGGGAAGCATTTCTTAAAGTCCGAAGAATCTTAAAAGATAAAAAAGGCCGGCAGATTTTGCCGGCCTTTTTTATTTGGGAAAAACGCTCAAAACGGTTCCGCTTTTTTCAGTTCCGGTGATGCCGGAGACGTAGAAGTTCCGGGCGCGCCGCCGCCCGGAGATAGCCCCGGCTTTTCTTGCCAAACCCCTGCCGCGCTTTTCAGCGCCTGCTGCATGCTGTTTGAAAAATTGTCCGCACCGATCGTCTCAAAAAGTCCCGCATCCCGGATAACCCGCATGGGCTGGCTCTGAAGCCCCGCCAGGATGAGACGGATCTTTGATCGGGCGCATTTCTTTTCGAACTCCTTTAAATAATAAAGCCCTGTCGAATCCATAAAAGGCACGTGGCGGAACCTCAAAATGCGGACTTTGGGAAGTTTCGAAACCGTCCGGGTCGCTTCTTCGAATTTATGCGACGCGGCAAAGAAAAAAGGCCCGTTGATTTCATAAACCTCCACCCCGTCGGGAATTACGTATTTACTGCCGGCATCCTGCCCGGGCTCCTCGCCCTGGTCCTGCAGCTCGCGCTCAAAGACTTTCACGTGCGTCATCTGGGCCATGCGGTTCATAAAAAGAAAGGATGAGAGAACCATCCCGATTTCGATCGCAACCGTCAAATCAACGAGCACCGTAAGCAGAAAAGTCGCGACCAGGACCGCCACGTCGCTTTTCGGATGCCTCAAGATCGTAAGAAAGGTCCGCCACTCGCTCATGTTATAGGCGACTACGATAAGCACCCCGGCCAGGCAGGCCATGGGAATACGGCTGGCCAGAGGCGCGGCAAAAAGCATCACGATCATAATCGTCAGGGCATGAATCATCCCGGCCACGGGAGTGCGCCCCCCGTTACGGATATTGGTCACGGTCCGGGCAATCGCTCCGGTGGCGGGAATCCCTCCGAACAAAATCGAGCCGATATTGGCCACTCCCTGGGCCACAAGCTCCATATTCGAACGGTGCCGGCCCCCGATCATGCCGTCAGCCACCACCGCGGAAAGAAGCGATTCGATCGCGCCCAAAAAAGCCACTAGAAAAGCGGGCTGAATCATCGGCGCGATCATCGAGATCTGAAGCATCGGAATATGCGGCGCCGGAAGGGTGTGGGGAAGTTCTCCGAAGCGCCCGCCGATGGTCTCCACCGGCAGATGGAACCAGGCGCTCAAAACCGAGAAAAAGATGAGCGCGACGAGGGAGCCGGGAATACGCCTTGAAATTCGCGGCCAGAAGGCAATCACGGCCACCGTCCCGGCCGCGACAAAAAGGGCCGAAAAATTTGTTTCCTTGATATGGCCTAAAAGAAATATCCACTTTTCAAAAAACTCCGCGGGCGTCCCGGCTTCCGGAATCCCGAAAAAATCTTTGACCTGGGATGAAAAAATGATCACGGCGATCCCGCTTGTAAAACCCACGATCACGGGATGCGGAATAAACTTGATCACGGCCCCGAGACCGAGCCAGCCCATCAAAATCAGAAAAATACCGGCCAACAGGGTGGCCATGACAAGCCCGTCATAGCCGTGCTGGCGGACAATGCCGTAGATTATGATCACGAAAGCACCGGTGGGGCCCCCGATCTGCACCCGGCTTCCCCCAAGAAGAGAAATTAAAAATCCCGCCACAATCGCGGTAAAAAGGCCGCGTTCCGGGCTCACTCCGGAGGCAATCGCAAAAGCAATGGCGAGAGGGATTGCGACAATCCCCACGATCACACCGGCCACAGCGTCTGAAATGAATTTTTCGAACGAATAATCCTGAAGGGCCGTTAAAATTTTGGGCTGCATCATGGCTTTCCCCGAAAGACTGTTTTAAAAGTATGCGTACGTGTTTTACTCGGAGGGAATTCTACCCTGGGGTCGCTCGGATTTACCCAAAAAAGCGTCTTTTGCCCATCGCAGAGGAAGGGACTGAAAGCCCCGATGCGAATTGACTATAGCAAATCACGGCGGCCTGTCAAATGAGTTTAAAAAAGACGTCCGGAAAATTTCAAAAGCCCCGACTCCCGCGCCGGTCTTGCGACAGAGCGGGCTCAAAGAAGATCTTTTATTTGCCTCAAGAGTTCCTGGGTTTCGAAAGGTTTTCGCACGTAGGCATCCGCCCCGCTTTCAAAACCCATGCGCTCGTCCTTCATCTGGGCGCGGGCGCTTAACAAAATCACGGGAAGGGTTTTCAAGCGTTCGTGGCTTTTAATAAACCGGCAAAGATCATAGCCGTCCATGCGCGGCAGCATAATGTCCAGGATCAAGAGGTCGGGAGGCGGCAGGGGCTGGCACTCGAGAAGAAACCGCAGTCCGCTCTCGGCATCCTCAAAAACGTGCACGCCATAACCTTCGGCCTTGAGTCTTCTTTCCAGAATTTTGATAATGCTGGTCTCATCGTCGACAATCAGGATCTGCTTGGCGGGGCTTCGGCTCATGCGACGTTCTCGGCGCCCAACCCGTCCGAAGGGGTCCTGATTTCCGCGAAACCGGCCCGCTGACTCGCGAGCCGGTAAAGAGTCCAGAATTCCTGGGCTTCAGCGGGGTAAAAAGCCGTTCCGTAACTGACGCTTCCGCCATTTCCGGCCCGGCCCGTCTGGCCTCTGAAAAAAACCTGGAGCCGGGAAATCATATTACGGACCCCGGCTTCGTCGCAAAGGGCAAAAACGACCATCTGGCCCGGATCCATAGCCGTCACGATGTCGTTGGCGTAAACATGGTGGCGCGCCAGGGCCGCGAGTTCTTCGAGCCTTCGCCTCTCGCTTGCGGCATCCTCAATCGCGGCTTCCCTGCCGGGAGACTTCTCTAAAAACGGGCGGCAGTCAAACACAAGAACCCCTATGTTTTTTTCTTCCCCGCGCGTCCAGCTTTTCATTTCACGAAAAGATTCCTCGAGCGCAAAGGCCTGCCGGTAAGCGGGAATCCGGAATGAAAAAGTCGAGCCCTTTCCCGGCTCGGAAACGACTTCGATCGTCCCTCTGTGAAGTTCCAGGATCTCACGGCAGACCACAAGGCCGAGCCCCGTGCCTTTGGCTTGCGGCGTATTTTTTCCGACCTGGGAAAATTTCTGAAAGAGTTTGGGCAGATCTTCTTCGGCAATGCCGATTCCGTCATCGATCACCTCCACGCGCACAAAGTCTTCCTCGCGTCTTACCCGGAAACGGATCATCCCGTCGGGGGCGGTAAATTTCACGGCATTCGAAAAAAGGTTGGCAAGCACCTGCATCATCCTGGCCGAATCCGCAAAGGCCTCAAGCTCCCCCTCGAAATCAATCGTGACCATTCTTTGACCGGCAATGCCTCCGTAGGTTTTGAGCATGCTTTCTAAGAGCTCCTTCATGCCGACGGGGCGTCTGGCCAGCCGGAGCCGTCCGGCTTCGATTTTGGAAAGATCCAGAAGATTGTTGACGAGCTCGTTGAGACGTTCAACGTTTTCATCGATGGTTTTCAGAAACTCCTGCTGCTCGCCGCTCACGGGACCCAGAATCTCATCCATGAGCAGACTGATCCCTTCTTTGATAGCCGTAAGCGGTGTCCGGAGCTCATGGCTGACGTGCGCGACAAAGTCGTCTTTAAGGGCCCCGAGCTCCTGGAGCCGTTTGTTGGCTCGTTCAAGAATTTTTTGCTGCGCCTCCAGCTTATCGCGCGTATTTTCAAGGTCTTCCAGGAGGCTGTAGGTAATTTTTTGGCGCCGGGCCAGCTCAAGATTCGTTTGCCGGAGTTTTTCAATGTAGTCTTCGCGCTGCCCCTCAAAGTCCTGGGCCTGGATAAAATCCCCGACATGGCTCGCGATTCCCGAAAGAAGCCGTTCGGTTGCATCGTCTTTTTCACGGACCTTCACGGAGAAAAACTCCAAAACCCCTTTGATCTCGTTTTGCACCTTGACCGGAACGCCCATCGCGCTCACAAGCTCTCCTTTCGCGGGCCCGGCCGCGTAAGGAAACGTGCTGGCCTGAATATCCGGAATCCATACGATTTGCCTTTCCTGCCATACTCGGCCCGGAAGCCCGGCTCCGATTCCGTATAGGAATTCCTCCTCCATTTTCATGAAGTCCGGGATTTCCAGCTCCGCCGCGGCCCAGAAACCCACACAGCGCATGGCGTCGGCTTTCCCGTCATGCTGCCAAAGAGCGCCGGCCTGCCAGCCCAAAGCCTCACAAGTGGCCCGCACCAGAGGCCCGGCCGCGGTTTTAAGGTTTGCGGAATCTTCCAGAATGCGCGTGATCCCGTATTGCAAGGCCAGCCGCTCCTGGGCGTGCCGTCTTTGGGCCGCCTCTTCTTCAAGCGAATGCACCGCATGGGAAAGTTCGGCAGTTCTTTGAACGACCAGACGTTCGACGTCATGGGTCCTGTGAATGGCGTTTAAAAGATGGCTGGCAAGAAAAAAAGTGAGGAATAATCCAAGAATTAAAACCAGCCAGGGATCCCAATTCCTGTATCCGGCCAGAAAACTCGGCCCGGGAATACCGCGCAAAACCCAGCGTTCTCCGGCGATCTCAAGGACCGTTTCCCGCTCAAGCTCACGGGCCATCACGCCCCGCAATTCTTTCTGCTTCAGCCGGCCGGTGCGGTAAAGGACGGACCGGCCTTTGGCCGCCGCGCCGTTTAAAATCTCAATTTCAATACCCGGTCTCAAATCACGCAGGGCGGTTTCTACCAGCGCGCGCAGATTGACTTCCTCAACCACAAATCCCGTCAAATATTCACGCCGCTCGGCCTCATTTTGCAGCGGGACATCCTGACGATAGATCGGAATAAAAAAAAGAACGGCATGCTTGGCCGCGTTGGGAGCGCTCCGATTCTCTCCGGCGCGGCTGGAAATCTTGACGGTCCCTTCGTCCATGGCCTGCTGCATGGGGCCCCAGCTTAAAGGGTCGGAGGCATAATCAAATCCGTAACGGGTTTTGTTATACTCGAAAGGCTCCAGATAATAGCC
>JAHFHI010000109.1 GCA_023246995.1 Candidatus Omnitrophota bacterium | reverse complement strand
CTCAATATCCCGCTCATTCGAGGGGACCTCGAGCGGCTCCAGGAGGTATTCCTCAATCTCTTTATCAATGCCTATCACGCGATGTCGGGCAAGCGTAACCGCAGGATTCGCGTCACGGCCGAAATCAACCCCGAGAATATGCGGCAGGTCGCGGTTCATTTCACGGACAACGGCTGCGGGATGAGCGAAGAAGTGGCGAAAAAGATTTTCAATTACGGTTTTACGACCAAGCCGCCGGGCCGCGGGTCCGGGCTCGGCCTTTACATGTGCAAATACATCATCGAACTCCATGGCGGGGATATTAAGGTCTCGAGCAAGGTCGGGGAGGGGACGACTTTTACCATTACCCTGCCGGGCCATGAAGAGAATCTCGGAGAGGCCGAGAACTATCAAATCAAGTCGGTCAGTTGAAGTTTTTAAAAGGGCGCTGTAAACTTGAGTTTACTCTCGCCAAGAGCCCGAGCGGAGACAGGGAGCCGTGAAAAAACTACTCATCATCGATGACGAGTCCGGAATTGTCGACGAAGTGAAATCCTTCTTTGAGGAAGAAGGCTACGACGTTTTGAGCGCCGATACCGGCAAGGAGGGAATCGAACGGATTACCGCAAGCCTGCCGGATCTTGTCATCATCGATATGAAGCTTCCCGACATGTCCGGGATCCAGGTCCTGCGTTACTGTAAGGATTCTTTCCCTTCGATTAAGGTGATCGTCAATACCGGCTATGTCGATCAGAATGTGATTGACGAAGCCGAGCGGCTCGGGAGAGATTCTTTCCTGCAAAAACCCTTTAATCTTGAACGCCTCAAAGAAGAAATCGATACGCTGCTTGGCCCGGGCGCGTGACTTTTTAGCTTCCGAGGGCCGGTTAGAAGCTGCTGTTTTTCAGGGCGCGGCCTCAATCATCACGTAAGTCTGCCAGAGCGGTTTCCAGTCCAGGATGACCTTTATGGAAAGGGTCGTGGGCCGTTCGATCACGAGCTGGGACGGAAAGAGGTGCTTGTGCCAGCGGAAAAGCACGCTGTCGGTGACCGGTTCGATATCCATGTGAGGGCTTTTAACGCTGGCCCCGTAATCGGTGGAGAACTCGAGCACTTCTTTGTGAAAGCGTTTGTCTTTTCGCCAGCAGGTGACGGCATACATCTGCTCAAAACGATAGGGAAACGTCTTGACGTAAAGATTCCCGAAAATAGAATCGGCCTGATAAAAATCCTGATGGGTTTGGCGGAATTCCTTGCAGATAAGAAACTGGAGCAACCCGATCTCATTTTCCATGTGGGATTTATTATAGGCAAAAAGATCCCCGATAAAAGGGAAACTTGAGGACCTTGGCTCCCCCGTGAAGGTTGAAACCCGGCGCGCGCTTGAAAATTCTTATCTCCCGGATGCCTCGACAGGGGTCTTGATCACGGGCCTAAACGGCCTTATCGGATGGAATCTCTTTGAAGCCGCAAGGCGGAAGTACCGGGTTTTCGGGACCCACCGCAGAAGGCATCCCCGTCTCGAGGGGGTAAGCACTTCGAGGCGCCTCGATATGCATAGCACCCAGAGCTTAGCCGCGCTCCTGGAAACCTTTCAGCCGGATTATTTGATTCATACCTGGTCGATGTGCGATCTTGATCTTTGCGAACTTATGCCGGAAATGGCGCGTACCATCAACGTGGAGGGAATGCGCAAAATGCTCCAAGCCGCAAGAATCTACGGGCGTCTGAAGAAAATGGTTTATCTTTCGACCGACCATGTTTTTAGCGGGCAGCGAGGCGGCTATCACGAGGAGGACACCCCGGAACCGATTCATGTTTATGGAAAGACCAAGCTTGCCGCCGAAAGGCTGCTTCAGGGCTCCGCGATCCCTTACGCGATCGTCCGTCCCGGGCTTGTGATCGGAGAAAGTCTTCAGGGCAATAAGGGCCCCCGCGATTTCCTTTTTAACCGCATTCGGGCCGGCCGGCCCACGCATTATTTTGTGGATGAATGGAGAAGTCCCATCAAGGCCGAAGAGCTCGCCTTAAAGGTTTTTCAGATTATGGTTTCAGGCATGGAGGGAATTTTTCACGTCGCGGGGACAAAATTTTACAATCGTTTTGATCTCGCGCGTGAGCTCGCCTTGGAAAATGGTCTCGGTCAGGAATTGATTTTCCCGCGATTGCGCCGCGAAGACCGATGGGCCTCGATACGGCCCCATAACCTAAGTTTGAAGTCGATCAGAGTTTTTTAGAAAGTTTTGAGGCGGGGATTATTCGATCGAGACGTTCTTGAACTGTACGGACCCTTTTTTGTAAACCCCGACTTTTTCATTAAGATAGATAATCGTAACTTCGGTGATGGGCGAGGGCTTGCTGAAATTAAGAGGGTATTCGTAGGTCTGCCATTCGTTTTTAAGGTTGTTGACCGCGAAACTGCGCAGGACCTGATATTTTGTTTTAAACTCAATCCGGATGGTTTCCGGGAATTTCCGGTCCGGTGTGCGCCGGGCCTGGAAACTGAATTTTTTGAAGTTCATCCCGTCAAGATCCCGGGTTTTGATGTAGAGCCCGACCCAGGAGCCTCGCGGAAAAACGTCATAGAGGGTCTCGATGACGACATCCCCCGTTTCCTCGTCTTTAAAAATTTCACGTTGGGCAAACCCCCAGCGCTTGTTGAAAAAGGTCCCGTGGTCAAACACATATTTAAAAAAACTCCCCGCATGTTTGGAAAGATCCAATTGCTCGGCCTCGCTTAAAGCGCTCCGGGGCTGCAGTTCATAGCCCTCATTCATCTGCGACCACTCTTCTTGCGAGATCCTGGAAGTTTTCTTCGGGGTGAAAAAGCCGCCTTTGATTTCCACTTTCTGGAGGTCATCGATTAGAATTTTCCGGCGCAGGAATCGGGAATGAACGACAGCCTTCCCCTCAAGCACCCCGAGCCAGAAGTGACGATTTGCGGGATCGGCCCCGGCAAGATAGATGCCCTTGGAGAGTTTGCTCTCAATATGCGGAACCGATATTTGAAGCTCCGGAGTGATGCTTGAACTGATGACTTTACCCTTCATTACCTGGATCCTCGGCAGGATGTCGCCCGTTGACGGGCCTGTGGGGTTCATGAAAGAAACAACCGAATTGCCTTTCACCCTAAGAGCGGTTTTGCCGGTGCTTAAAAGATCAACTTCTCCTTCGGCCCCTGTTTTGATTTGATCCCCCGCAGTAAGGTTTTGGCCCGGAGCGGGTTTGGCCCAGGCCTGCTTGAGATGGGAATAAATTTGAACTTCTCCGGCCGCGCTCAAAACAGAAAAAGGCAGAAGATTCTTCGAGCTCTGACAGGATATGGGAGATAACCAAAAATAGGCGCCGATGGCTAGGCCCGTTAATACGGCCCAAAAAGCAGAATTATTTTTTGATTTTTGGGGAGGATTTATTTGCATGGCCGGTAATTATGAAGGCTAAGCCATCAGACGTCTAGAAATTAATTTTTATCAGCCACCTTGAGATAGCTAATACTCCTTAATGATCGTCAAAGTTATACGCATTTTGAGGCGATGGAGCCAGGCGGGTATTCTTTATAGAGCCTGCCTATGGCATAGGCAAAAGGAGATCCTTGTGTCCGTGAGAGCCTACAGCGTTGCTGGGAGCTCGCAGAGAGCTTCAGTGAAGATCGTTTCGGCGGCGCTTATTTTTTGCCTGATTTTACCCGCAGGGCCGACGCATGGCAGCGCGTCGGCGGCAATCGGAGATAAGGCCTTGAGCGGGGGCTTCCCCGGGCTTCCCGTTCCGGACGCCGTCAGGATCCCGCGGGGGATCGGAAGCATTCAGGATGTCTGGCGGGGAGATCCCGAAAAGCCCCTTATTTTTTACATCCAAGATGCTCATGCCGTCCGGGACGCGCAAAATCACATCCGGGATTTGATCACGCACCTTCACCGGAAATGGGGCGCTTCCTTGGTGGCCATTGAGGGGAGCACCGGAGAACTCGACCCGCTGCTTTTTCAGACATTTCCCGATCCTTTTATACGGAAGAAAATACTCGGTGAATATCTCGGCCGCGGGGAGATAAGCGGGGCCGAAATGCTTGCCGCTTCAGAATCCACTCCGCAGCTTCAAGGCGGCGGGCCGGGGCTTTCCTATCACGGGATTGAAAACTGGGATCTTTACGCGGAAAACTACCGTGCTTTTGTATGGGCTGCCGGGCGCAGGGAAGACATCGAAGCGCGGCTAAAAGACGTGAAATCCGGCCTGGATCGCAAACGCCGGCTTATTTACCCGGCGGCGCTAAACGAGTTCCATGAAAAAGCCGAGGCCTTTCGTGACGAGAGTTCCCATCTCCTTGAGTTTTTGCGCTATCTTAAAAAATTTGAGACCGGGATTCGTCCGGGAGAGTATCCCCACCTGCGAGTGCTCCTTGATTCTCTGGGCCGGGAAGAAAAGGAAGCGGGTGGCACCGGGGATCTCGACGCGTCCATCCGGCGGATGGCGGCTTCATTTATCAAGCGCTACGGCTCCCGCCTCGACCCCGGCCGCGCCATGGAGTTCCAGCAAAAATTTCAGGGCTTCAGGACCGGGCAGATTGACGGTGGGGAATTTTTGAAGCGCCTGGTCGAGGCCGCCGCAAGCCTCGGAGTCAAACCCCGTTTGAGTCCCCTCATGGAAGAACTTCTCGGCCACCGGGAAACGCTTTCCATGGTCAAGGGGACGGCGCTTTTTGATGAATTGGAGAATTGGACCCGGCGCATTGAAGAGGGGCTTCTTCCCGGCGCCGAGGCCTCTGAAATTGCGCGGCAGTACCGGCGGCTTGGCATCCTGAAGGATTTAGCGCGCCTGGAACTCACACGCGACCAGCTTGAGGAGTATCAAAGGGCCCCGGAAGAATATCTCAAGCTGCTTGGCACGGCGCGCGCCGAGATCACCCCGGCGATCCAGTTTTACCGCCTAGCCCTTGAGCGCGACCGGATGCTTTTAGAAAACCTAAAAGCCCTTTTAAAAAGACAGAAAGCCTCGTCCGCCATTCTTCTCACCGGAGGTTTTCATGCCAAGGGCTTTTCGCAAAAACTTCGCGAGATGGGGTATTCCTATGTGAGCATCATGCCGGCTATCCAAAGCTTGAGCGGGCATGAAATGTACGACGAAGCCATGCTCGGGAAAGTTTCTTACGCGCCCTTTCTTAAGACAACTTTCTACGACGCCTTTGCCAGGCACGCGAGCCGCAGGCTGACCCAGGAATTTAGTCCGGCCGATTTCCGGAAAAATATCAAGCTGTGGCGCGATGAGGTGATCCGCCGCCTGGCCCGGCAGGGCCGTCTTGCCAAGGCGCACCAATACACCCGCTATCTCGACGAGCTTGCGGAGGTTTACGCGGCCCGCTTCGGGGCCAATCCCGGGGGACTGGACGGTAAGGGGATTCTGGAAATATTTGACCGTGAATTTGAAAAGTTCCGGGTGCAAAGCGTAGATCGTTTGCGCCGGGGACTCAATGCTAAGATCGACGGATTCTTACGGGGCCTCGAGAAACTTCAGGCGGGCGGCACTTTAACTCCCGAAAACGTTTCGGAGCTGGCCGGGCGTTTCGACCCGGCCGCGCCTTCGGTGCT
>JAHFHI010000108.1 GCA_023246995.1 Candidatus Omnitrophota bacterium | reverse complement strand
CCGCCGCTTACCACGATCGTGACCGCTTCGCCTGAAGCCCGCATCCTCTCAAGCGCTCTGCCGATCAGGATTCGATCGCGTTTGAAGGCGAGTTCGTAGAAGCGCTCAATCTTGGGAAGATCCTCATCCAGCACCGAAAAAGACAGGTCCCCGAAACTGGCGTCAAAATGATATTTTTCGAGCATGGGACGCAGGAATTCCAGGAACGTATCGGCCCGGAATTCGGAGCGGTTTTCATAAAAGAAAGCGGCCTCCTCTTCGGTAAGCGCAAAATCAAATATTTTTTCGAAGATTCCCAGGATTTGAAAAAGCCGGTCAAGCCGCCTTTCATCCTCGGAGCGGAAAAGCTTTTCTTTGTGCGCCCGCTCAAGCCCGCTGATCTCGGAAAAAATTCCAGTACCGATCAATTGCTGCAGCCTGACAAATTCGAAAAACTTGGGAAGCTCGCGAAAACCCATGCCCTCGAAACCCGAATCGCCGAGAAGGCCCGCCAGATAATGATAGTAATCAAGGCGAGAAAGCTTTTCGGATTTAAAAGCCTTGGTCTGGGCCTGAAAACGGGCCAGGCTATCCCCGGCAAGCGAACCGCTAAGTTTTCTCACGAGTTCTGCGACTTCCCGCTCGGCGGCCTCGAAATCAATGCGGCTCTCGTAATCGAGGAGACCCAGAAAGGCTTTGATTTGACTCCCTTCCGGAAAGCTGATTCCGTGTTCCCCGGCCATCCTGCTTAAAAAACCCGCGTAGTCCCCAAGCTCCTCGGTCTGGCTCTCAAAAGAATCCTTCATCCGGATGAGTTTCCAGAGGGCGGGGGAAAAAACATGGCGTCCCATTTTCTCAAGCACCTCCCGCAACTTTTCAAGCACGGCCTCGTCGCGCACCTTGTAATCAAGGGCCTCGAGAAAGACGCTGCGGTTGGCGTCGTAGAGGCCGGCGTCTTCCATGCCAAAGAGCGTCAGCCCGGAGCGCTTTGCGATCGCGAGATATTCGGGACCCGTGATCAAGGACTCTTTTAGAAAATAATCCGCCGCCAGCTTTCTTGCTTTTTTGTGCGGGTACGCGGAAAGAAGATGATGGGCAATTTCTCCGGAGGCGCCTTCCACGTTGACACTGCGGGCCCCGTGATTCTCGACGAAATAATCAATGATCGCGGCTATTTTTCGCTGGGCCTCCTGATTGACGTGCGCGTCCTGAATGTGGATCACCAAACCCGGAGAGGTCCCCTGAAAACGCCGCTTCACTTCTCCCAATCGCGCGGGAATATCGATAAACGAGAAATCGTTTTGAGCGGAAGGGACAGAGGCCGGGACGCTTTGCGCGTTCGGCGAAATACGGCTACTGCCGTCACCCCAAACCACGGTGTTCCAAGAGAAAAGCACCACGGTTAGAAACGCAGTGACACGCAGGCCAATGCCGTAAGAATTGACAGAATGATTAGGCATCACTATGGATGAAGTTAATTAAATCCTTTTTTAAACATCAAAGTTAAGGAGCTAAAAATAAGCCCGAGAAGCCTCGAGCTCATTTTTATGGCCCTAAAATTATGCTATTCATAAAGATACCTGATATTTCAAAAATCTCAAGGCAGGGCCCAAGCCTGCTTTTAGCCTTATTTTTTAAGTTTGCAACTCCCCGCCCCCCTAATTGGAACCTTCTCCCTACTACATTGTGGGGGGAGAAAAATATTCTTAGAAGTGGCCCTGCCTCGCGCTATTTATCTCGGAAAACCTCCTGTGAATGATTTATCTTCACCTGAAGCAAATTTGATTTGTATTTTTATCAATTTCTGCTAAATTTCTCTCATGAAAGGGCTTGGAAAAAGGATCAAAAATCTGCGAAAAAAACAGAATCTAACGATTGTCGAGGTCTCCCAAAAGACCGGCATTGACCCGGCCACCTTAAGCCGGATCGAAAACGAAAAAATGCCCGGGACCCTGGAATCCCATCTGAAGATTGCCGAAGCCCTTTCAATCCGCCTGCCCGAGCTTTATGAAAACGTGCTTAGCGAGATGGCCGAGAGCATCGGCCAAAAAGAAAAAAATCCCGCGGAGACCTTTACGCATTCAAGCGGCTCCGTGGCGGAGCTCCTCGTAACCGGCGCCCTTCAAAAAAAGATGATGCCCGTGCTCCTCAAACTGAAGGCCGAGGGCTACACGGAGGAAGAAGAATACCCGCTTGGCACGGAACGCTTTATTTATGTTTTCAAGGGAACTCTTGAACTCCGCATAGGGCCCGAAAAACGGCTGCTCAATCAGGGAGAAAGCGTTTATTTCCCGGCCTCAAGGGCTCACGCCTGCAGGAATCCGCTTAAAAGCGAAACCCAGTGCCTGTCGGTCATTACCCCGGTGTCCCTGTGAAACCCGAAACTTTTGACTTTTGTGCTGCGGAGGTTCTGCGATGACATCTCAAACGAAAAAGGCCGTGCTTGTCTGCGATGACGAAAAAGGGATCCGGGAATCTCTCAAATTGATTCTCTCCGGCGGCTATGATCTCACGTTTGCCGAAAACGGAGTGGAAGCGCTTGAAGCCCTAAAATCCATGTCCCCGGCCGCGGTGCTTCTGGACATTAAAATGCCGAAACTTCACGGCCTGGAGATCCTGAAAGAAATCAAAAAACTGCGTCCCGCCCTGCCCGTGATTATCGTGACCGGTTATCAAAGCGCGGAGATCGCCCAGGAATCCATCCGCGCGGGCGCGGCGGATTACATCCCCAAACCCTTTGACGCGGCAAAGATTCTCGAAACGCTCGCCGCCGTCACCGGGAAATAACTTTTAACCTCGAGTTCTGAATTTTTATAGGCAGTTCCTTCTCCCCTTGGGGAGAAGGCTCGGATGAGGGGATACCCAAACGCCACGTTACCCGCACCGCTGCCCGCTCCCCTAGGGGGAATTTGAAAAACTCGAGTTTTAACGCTTGATATTTTTGAAGGAGATCTGGCAGCGGGTGCCGCGGCCGGGTTGGCTTGTCACCTGAATGTCGGCGCCGTGGGCGCTTAAGATCTGCTGCACAATCGAAAGCCCGAGCCCCGTCCCTTTGGCTTTGGTAGTGAAAAAGGGGTCGAAAATTCTTTTAAGCTGTACCGGGTCGATCCCGGCGCCGGTGTCGGAAATGGCCACGGCGAACTGCCCCTTCGCGTTCCAGTCCCCGGACACCTCAAGACGCCCGCCTTCCGGCATGGCCTGAAGCGCGTTTAAAATCAGATTCAAAAAAACCTGCTTCATTTGGTCTCGGTCCGCCGGGACTTCGGGATCCTCCTGCCGCGCCCCGCGAATCTCCACCCCGCTTTTCTCGATCACGGGTTTGAGAAAATCAAGCGTTTCACCGACGAGCGCCATCAGTTTGACCGGCCGCAGTTCGGGCTCGCGGGGTTTTGAAAAATTGAGAAGCTGGCTTAAAAGATCATTCACCCGCCGGACCTCGGCCGGCACGACCTCCTGAAAAGTCTTGCGGAACTCGGGGTCGTCGTATTTTTGAGGCAGGTACTCGGCGAAGATCTTGATCGTGGTCAGGGGATTTTTAAGTTCATGGTGCATGCCGGCCGAAAGCGTCGAAAGGCTGGCCAGCTTGTCGCGGTGCATTTCCTTTTCCAGAGACTCGAAATCAAGAAGGTGATGACGCACCATCGCATAGGCCAGAAAAAACTGCCAAAGCGGCATCAAAAAAAAATGGTACTGGGGAAGGTTCACCCCGTACGCGGGCAGAAGCGAAAGCGCGGCCAGGCTGAACCCGTAAAGCTGCGCAAGAAACAGGGTCTTCGAATCAGAGCGTTTAAGCGGCGACTTTTCCTGCTTCCAGAATTCATAAAAAATCCAGAAGGCGTAAACCAGCACGGTGAAAAAAAGAACGCTCAAGGCCTTGTAAGCCGGGCCCGGAAGCGGGACGTTTAAGAGCACGTCCGCGCTTCTGAACTGCAGAATGAACCACGGGGTGGCGCTTAAGGCCAGGAAGGCGGCCGCGGCAAGCGCCACGGCCCCTAAGGCCTTGGCGTATTCCCGCTCCTTTTTCATATAGACCAGCACAAAATAAAACCAGGCCAGAGGCATCGCGAAAAAGCACACTTGGGAGAATACGCCCCAGGGGCGGGAGAACGCGGGATTAGCTTCGTTGTTATAGAGAAATGAAAGCCCGAGCGCCCAGCCGAAAGTAAAAAGGCTTGAGACAAGATAATTGAAACCGAGCCGGTCACGGCGCTTGAAAAGCACAAAGAAACCGGTAAGAAGCGCGTTATAGCCCACCAGGGAAAGGGCAATGACCAAACCGGAAGGATAAAGAAGCTCCATAGCGTTTCTTTTAAAACACCCCGGGATTTTTTGCAAGGAGAAGCTTTTTCGGGAAGGCCGCCTCGGCAGAAAGCCTTAGGCCATGGCCTGGATGTACTCGGCCACCTGGTGCGAAAACTGGACGAACTCGGCCAGGTTCTGCGGCGTGATGACGCCGTCTTCACCGGGTTTGAAGCCCGGAAGCTCCCGCTCGACAAAGCGTTTGACTTCCTCTTTGAGAAGCTCGCCTTTCAGGAGCTCCGCGCCGCCCTTGATCTGATCGGCAAGGCGCTTACTGACCACCACGGCCGCCACCAAAGCGACCATGTCATTTTCATCGATCGCATCCCCGAGCGCGAAATGCACGCCTTCGTCCCGGGCCTCTGCCGGCGAATCCCCGGGCATGGAATGCCACGTCGTAACGCCGCCCCGGTTCTCATCCACGATTTTTTTGAACGCCTGAAGCTCCTGATCCGGGGAAACAGCAATAAAGCGGATAAACGTTCCGGCCTTGATGCCTTCAATCAGACCGTTTAGATATTGTACCTCCGCGCCCACGGCCGCGCCTTTCTGGTTGAGCGCTTTGATGAGGTCCCTTTTAATCCGTGGGATTTCCCCGGCCGGAACCATGCTGGCAAGGACCGGCGCTTCACCGGTCTGATAACGGCTCGCGGCAAGCATAAGATAAAAAAGCGCGCGTGGGTTTTGGCTGATCCTCTCAAGGGCTCCGAGATCCATCAAAGCAAGCCCGGAATTGTCGGCGCTCGCCCGGGCAAAGGCTCCTTCCTCGGGAATCAGCTTGGAGGTTAATTCGGGGACGCTGCCCTGCCCCAGTTCCTTTGCCAGATAGCCTCCCTCGGGGGTTTGAGAGCGCGTGGCCTGGGCAAAAGCGGGCCGGCCGAGAACAGCGCTCACGACAAGCGCAAGCGCCCCAACACCGGCTCCGAGAATCCTTAAAAAACTCGCCCAGGAAATAATGCCTTCGGTCATGGTGCGCGCGATCACGTTCTCGGCCGGGGTCAAAACAACTTCTGCCGCCAGGGGCTTTTCGCCTTTGACGTTTTTCGGACCCGCAGGACCGGCCTCCGGCGTTCCCTCCAGGACTTGAGAAGCCGGCCTCACTTCCGAGCGTTTGGGGTTGATGTAGACATCGGGATCATTCGGGTCTTGGTTAAAACCTTCAGCGAGAAGTGCTTCGATAAGCGCTGCTGTAATCTCCTTGCGGATTTCCTCTTTCACCGCCGGATCTTTTAGACGTGTTTTTTGTCGAAATTCATCATTTAAAACAGATTGAACGCTGACATC
>JAHFHI010000001.1:6300-19587 GCA_023246995.1 Candidatus Omnitrophota bacterium | reverse complement strand
ATATCCCAGCAGAACTGCTAAAAAGATTAAAAAGCGGAGACAGGCAGGAGGTTTTGGCCGGTCTCCAGGATCTTGCCTTCAAAGAGGATAAAAGCATTTCTGTGAGCCCAAAGTTTTTGGAGGCCTATTTGAAGCAGGAGGACCCCGCCATTGTTAATGCGGCCCTGAATGTGGTGATTTTTAGAGACATTTCGGTGGATTTTGGGTTTCTCAAACCGTATCTTGAAAATCAAGATCCGAAAGTCATGAGGGACGTACTCATTATTATCGCGAAACAAAAAATTGTGATGCCGTTTGAAGCCTTAAAACCCTTCCTGGGGCATCAAGAAAAGGGAGTGGTTTTAAGCGCCATGAACGTGATCAGTGAAGTCGCGGATATCCCCGTCACTTTTGACCAGATGAAACCCTATTTGAGCACGGCGGAGGAGAGTAAGGCCAAGGCCTCTTTGTGGATTATTTTTAGAAGAAATTATTCCGTCACGGCTAAGGATCTGGAACCTTATTTGAAACTGAACAGCTTTGGAGTCACGTTCGAGGCTTTACGCATCGTCAGCATCAGGAAAGTACCGGTGACGACAGAATGGGTAAGGCCTTTTTTGAAAAGTGAAAAGAGCGGTATTGTTTCCTGGGGGCTTAATATCATCAAGGATCAAAAACTGCCGGTTTCCTTCGAGGAATTGCAGGGCGTTATGAAAAAGACGGAAGAGCGCCATCTTACCCTAGGTGCATTGGAAGCCATGGAAGCTCTTAAAATGAATATCCCCCCCGAGCTTGTGAGGCCGTACTTAAAACACAAGGATACGCTTTTCCTAAGCGATGTTTTGCGAGTGATGAAGCGTACCAACATTGAAGTCTCCGAAGCAGATCTCCAGCCTTTGCTCGAACATAAAGATAATCTTTTGATCGTGGCGCCTGTCCTCCGTTATATCGCGGAGCAAAAAATCCCTGTGAGCGCCAAATCGCTTCAGCCTTTTCTGGATATCAAGATTGATCCCAAAGAACCCTTTAATTTGGAAAAGAGCGAGCTTGTGGGCGGGCTTTTGGACATCCTGGAATCCCAGAAGGTCAAGGATGTTCCTCTGACGATTGCCCGGATGGCGCCGTATCTGGCCGCAGGAGATCCCTATATGAGGCTGCGGGCTTTCAGGGTTCTTGAGAAACAGGGCGTGCGCACCACTTTCGAGGAGATGCGGCCTTTTTTGAATAGCGCCGACAGTTACATCATTGATTCCGCATTGAAGTTTATGCTTGATCAAAAGGTGGTCATAACGATCAACCAGTTAAAACCCTACAGCGGTGATTTCAAAACAGATAAAAAGAATATAGACGAACTCGATATCTTTGAAATGGCAGGGATGTCGGATGCATTAGGGTCTGGTTTTGATCGTTTATTCTTCGACGGTCTATTGGGAAGAATTGAAAATGAGCGGCTGACCCGCCAGAAACTCGAACCCATCAAAGCCCCCCTGCTTCACTTCATACAGTTTTACAGCCGCCACTGGAAAGGATTGGTTCCTGGCGCCCAGGAGAATCTTGCCCGTAAGGCCGCTGAATTGATTTTGGAAGAAAGACAGAAGGCGATTGACAGGAATGCCGTGATTGTGGGGCCCGGCAGGACGGTCGTGATTGCGGCCCATCAGGAGGAGCGTTTTAATACCCAGGAGATTAAGGCCCTGCTGGCCGGGTTTGGCGCCGGGGAAGCGGAAGTTTTTAAAGGCCGTGGAGATATCAAGAAAAATATTCTCGAAAAGGAAGGGTATCTTAAAAAGATTTTAGAGCTCTCCAAAGCCGGAAAACCTGCCACAATTTGGGAGTCTGGCCACGGGGGGCCCAATCATTTTTGGTTTTCGGACGGGCAACTCGGCCTTGAGTTTTCGAAAATCCTCGAAGATCCCCGTGCCGTAAGTCATAGGGAATATGCCAAAGCCCTTGTGGAAGGTCAGGCCGGAAAGAAGGAAATCGAACTCGGACACATTGTTTTCGTCAAAGACGCCTGCCTTCAATGCGAAGTGGCGGAGCAAATTCTGATTTTGGAAATTCTCCAGGAATCGCTTGCCAAGGGACAGAAGATTCGATCTCTTCCGATGATCGTGACGGCCTCGAGCCGGGGCAGAGTGGCCTACGGCAAACAGCTGGAAGATTCCCTCCGACGCTTGAACCTTGAAAAAGGGCAGCCTCTTTTGATCGGCGATTTTTTGAAAGCGCGCATGCGGATGAGCGAGGCCCCGCCTTTTTATCAGACTCCGGCGATTTTTGTTCCGGTAGATCCCGAGATCATTCGGGAAAAAATGGGTTTCCCAAAGGACAACTACGTCGTTCCCGCGCTTGAAATCGGCAGAAGATCGCCGCTCATTTCCCCTTCTTCAGAACTTGTCGCCTGGGCCCCGGAAGAAAGAAGGCCCCGTTCCGAGGTGCGATCCAAACCCGCCGGACCGCTTTTTGATTTATCGGGAGAGCCGGAATTTGTGTGGAACCGTGACGAGGGGCTTGTGCAGTTTAGGATCCGCCTAAAGCAGAATATCCAGGTGCGCGATCTCCAGAATGAGCTGGCGGCTTACACCCAAAGAAGCGGGAACCCGCTCTTCCATAATAAGGCTACCCGCGCGATTCTCTACGGCAACGGAACAGCCCTGCCGGGAAGGGACACGCGCCGATACGACCCCTATCTTCTGCTTCAATCCGGACAGGAGCTTATCATTCAAAAGGCGATTTCGACTTACGCGGCCGCGGTGGCTTTGACCTCTGCTGAAAAAGAGGAGACCGCGCGCCGGCTGCTAAGAGGTCTCGGAGCGCGACTCACCGGAAAACCCGAGGACCGCATTTTAATCGATTTGGGGGCCGGCGACGGCCGGCTCACGACGGCTCTTCTGCCGCTATTCGGACATGTGTACGCGGTGGAAAAAGACCCCTCGGCATTGACCAAGCTCCGCGGCCTGCCGCCGAAGGTCTCGACGGTCGAAGTGGATTTTTTTAAGGGCATCCCTCCGATGCTTCAAGGGAACCAGAAAGCGGATGTGATTTTGGCCTCCCACAGCCTTTATTCCGACGACCCGGCGTTGAGAATTCAGACGCTGATTAACGCGGCCGGGCTTCTGAAGCCGGGCGGTCATCTTGTGATTGTTTATAACGATCTTCATTCCGACGATCCGGCTTCCCGGGCATATCTGCGGCGTAAATTCATGTTCAAATCAATCCCGGATGATTCGGAACTTCTGTGGAACGCGGACGCTTTTTTGAAAATCCTGGGTTTTCAGGTGCGGACCGAAACCTTCTCGATTGAGCACAGCCATGACAACCCCGCGCAGATTTTTGAGCTTGCGATGGCCATGCTTCCCGGGGTGGAAAGAAAATATCCCGAACTCCGCCGGGAGATTTTCGATTATGCCCGGGCCGAAGCCCCGGAAGGTCTGAAGGTGCCCGGAGAAAACCGCTACCGAATCGCTAACAATCAGCAGATTATTTGGGGAGCCCGGTCGTTTATCCCGCTGGCGGCGGGAACGGCCCGGAGCGCTACTTTCCGCCTGAACGAAGGAGCTCAAGCTCTTATTCAGGTCGGCGAAGACCCGGACCAATACGCGATTTTTAACATCCTGGGCAGGGGCCAGCGGGGCGACGTCGCGATTCAGGCCATTTACCCCCGGGAATACATCGTCGAGAGACACGTGAGAGCGCAGCGTTTTGAAATGACCTCGGGGGAGGTCCGGTATGTCGCGGACGTTGCCAAATTTGAACTTAAGGAGAAGAAGGAGACTCCCGGAAGTTTCAGCGCTAAATTCCAGACCCTGCTTTTACCGGACGGATCGGTGCAGGTGGCGGTCCACGCTTCCCGGCCGGTCTGGATGGGGCCGGGGGACGCGCTTTTAAAAGATGTGCGGGTTTATCTTGACCAAGACCGGTATGTCTCCGGAGACCAGATGCGGGATCCACTTCGCTTTGCGGATACGGAGCTCGGGACTCTCGAATCCCGCGACCGTAGGAGGAGCAAACAGTGGGAGTATAATCCCTACAGCCGGGGTTATGAGCGTTTGCGTTCTGAGGTGCGCAGCGCGGATATGTGGAATCAGCCGCAGGCGGCGGATGCCTACGCCCGTTTTGCGGGGCATAGCTGGTATGAAGCCGCCAACCAGCATCTTTTGGAGCTTGCGGATCTTAAGCAGGGGCAGGTGGTGGCCGATCTCGGCAGCGGCACTGGGCACGGAAGTTTGATGGCGGCCGGGGCCGTCGGACCCTCGGGGCGCGTCATCGGCATTGACGCATCCCCGGCCATGGTCGAAGCCGCGAAGCAGGGTCTCTTAAACAGTCCGTCCCTTCCCGTGGAGTTCCGCGCCGGGAACGCGCACGATTTGGAGAATCTCCTCCCCGAACCGGTGGATGCCGTGATTTCCTTTAACGCGGTCCATTTAATGGGGGAGCATGAAAATCTATTCGCGAAAATTTACGACAAACTGCCGCCGGGAAAAGTATTCGCGTTTAACAGCACGTTCTATAATACGGCCTTTCCAAAAGAAGCCGGCGACGCACTCGGCGTGATCGGGCGTGAAACCCTGGAGGTCATAAGCGAGCGGTATCCTGATCCCCGAAGCCTCGGCCGGCGCTTGAAGGTGAGCGCGCCCACGCCCGAGGATTATGCCAAGTGGGCCGGGCAAGCAGGCTTCACCGATATCCGGACTGAAACCAAAACTTTTATGCTGACCCTGGACGGCCTGGAGGATTTCTTCCGCGTTCCCGGCACAACCGACGCGCTTCTCCCCTCCGGTATTCCCCAAGCCGAAAGGCAGGGGATCATGGCCGAGGCCTTGAGGCGGGCCGCTCAAAAGGGCATCGAAAATGTTCCCCGGAACTGGTTTTACCTCACGGCCGAAAAACCCGCCGCGCCGCGTTCAGAAGTCCGGGCGGCGGGCACGCCCGCATTTCGTTTTGTCTATCCCGGAGCGGATCCGGCATTTTCACGCGGGGAGGATCCGAGGTTCCGTTCTTATCTGGACCGGCACAGGCCGCAGTGGGAATGGCTGAATCAGGGCACGCTTTCCTATTTAATCAACCGGGCATTGGAACGGAAAGGATCCGGAGAAAAACCCAGCCTTGTGGCAATGTCTTTTGGCGCGGCCACGGGCGAAGAGCTTTTGCGCCATTACTACGAACTTGCCACGGCCCTGGAAAATGAAGGCCAGAATCCCCGGGATTGGGATTTGAAGGTGATTGGGTTTGAATCAAACCGCGAGGTTTGGAGCCGGGGGCAGACGCGTTTATATGAAGGCAGGCCTTTTTACGGCGCTTACAATCCGCCCTCTCCGGGGCGGGGAGAATCGTATACGGGAAATGTCGCGGCCTACCTTAATAAGCATCTCACGGAAGCCCGCGAGGCGATCGAACTGATCCATTTTGACGGCGGAAATCTAGAAGCGCTGCGGGAAAAATTTCCCGCTCCGGATCTGGTCGCGGTCAATCATGTGCTGCGGGATTGGGACAAACCCGCTCTCGAAAATTTTGTCACGGGCATGAGCCGCCAGTGGCCCGAAACGGTTTTGGCCATCGGCGATTTTGAGCGCCTTGAGGGTACCCTTCGCGAAGGGCTTGAATCCGAGGCGCATATGCTGGTCAAGTACCGGTCCGAAGAGCCGCAGATGGGAAAAGGCGGGGAGCCTGTTCTGGCGCAGAATCAAACGGTCTATTTCTTCGGCATTCCGCTTTTGGAAGACGCGCTTCAAGCTCTCCGGCCGGCTCGCCGCTCGGAAGTGCGCGTGGGGAGCGGCGAGCAGGCAATGAAAGCGGAAATTCAAAAGCGTTTTTCCCAGATCGACCGGCTGATGAGATTCGAGCCCTGGGGCGTTTTTGAGGGCGGCGCGGAACCGGATAGCGAACCGCTCCGGGAGATCCGCGTGGCCTTTGAAAACGTGCGCGCGGTTTTTCGGGCGCAGCTGCAAAAAGGAGGACTGGATGGCGAGGCTCTTTCCAAGATAAACCGCGCGGCCTCGGAGTGGGTCATGATGCTGAAACTGCTCCTTGATCTCAAAGACGGAAATCTGAAGCGGGCCGGGAGGCCCAAGCTGGTTCAGGAAGGCGTGGGCCGGGAACGCTACTTTTTCTTTGATTGGGAAGGTGAAAGCTATCCGGTGCATGTGATGGCGCGCTGGCACGGGGCCGCCAAATTCCAGCCGCGCCTTTTTGTTAATATTTTAAAACCCAGGGAAGAGCGGGCGGCTTTTGAGAGTTCATTTTCCAGTCTGCGCCTTGACCACTTTAAAAAAGATGAGAAGTGGTATACGGCCATGGATTTCCCCGATTCCATCCGGGAACTGGACGAAACGCTGCACAGTTTCAATATCCCTTCTCTTGATGACGGCCGGGATTTCAGGCCGTTCCTTCAAGGCATCGACGCGGATCTTGACCGGACTTATCTGTTCTCCTCCGGGGATTCCGCACGGCGCTCGGAAGTGCGCGGCCAGACCGGAGAATCCGTGCCGATCGAGATCGTGGACCTTCTCGGAGACACGCCGCACGTTAAAACGAGCACGGTCGATACGACTGTCGGCTATCACGCCATTCCCTTGCTCGGGCAATTTTATATTCCCTACAGTCAGTTGACGAACATTCTTGTGATCGGTGGGACCCCGGGAGAGATCACGGAGCTTGCGCGGCGTGCCCGCCTAGCAGCGATCACCGCCATGGATGTGAGTCAGGAGCCGCTGCAAGCCTTAAAGCGGGCTTTCGAAAATTCACCGGATGTTGCTAAAAGACTCCGGCTCTATCGCGCGGACGCAGCCGGCCTTGATCCGCAGATCTTCGGGGATCAGTCCTATGATTTCATTTACGGAGGAGGTCTTGACGAAAGCGCTTTTGAAAACAGGGCAGAGGCGCGGCAAATCCTAGCTTTGGTTGCAAAACAAGAAGTGCGCCTCCTAAAGGACGGCGGTTTTCTCTATCACCTTCTTCAGGATTCCGAGGAATACTTCCGCGAGGCCTATGAGAAAAAAGAGTTCATGCAGCTGGAAACATCCGGGGGTTCTAAAATTCCGGGACTCTTTAAGAAATCCTACCGCTCGGAAGTGCGCGCTCGTCTGGAGGCGGTGCTTGCGGAGTATGAGATCGGGCAAATTCAAAGCATCGAAGCCGGGCCCCGCCCCAATATTGCGATCGTGAGATCCGAGAAAGGAACCTATGTTCTCAAAAACCCGCTTTACCGGAACCGCGAAGAGCTTGTCGACTGGGAAGCCTCGCTTCTTGAAACCCTGAAAGGCGCCGGGATTACGGCGGCCGGAGTCATCGCCAATAAAAGGGGAGAAAACGCGACCCGGACGGCGGATGCGCTCTACGTCCTTTATGAATTTATCGAGGGAAAAGAATACGATTGGGGAGAGGTTGAAGGAGCCGATCTTCGGGTTGCCGGGGCCGCGCTTGCCCGGATCCATCACGCCGTAAAAGGCGCGGTTTTGAATGGACGTCCGTACGGGGAAAGCGAGCTTCCGCCGATTATGCCGGTGGCGGGCCTTGAAACCGGATTAGGGCGTCTTGAAAAGCTTGAAGAAACCTTAACCCGGCGCGGGCCCCCTTACAATGAAGCGGAAAGTTTTCTTCTCACGCACACCGCCGAGCTTCGTCCTCATGCGGAAAAGATCCGTTCCAGATTCACTCCGGAATGGATAGCCTCCCTCCCGGTCCAAATCGTTCACGGAGATTATCATCAGGCCAACGTCCGTTTTCTTCCCTCCGGCGGCGTGGGTCTGTTTGATTTTGAGTACGCGCACACGGACCTTCGGATTTACGATTTAGCCAGCCCTTTTGCCATGCGTTATCAAGCGGATGGAACGAGCCTGGCTTTTGATAAAATTCGTGAGTTTGTTTCGGCCTACCAAAAAGCAGCTCTTGATCCCTTGAGCCTGGAAGAACTTCAAGCTCTGAAGGATGTTTTTCGCCTGCGGTATCTGGAAGTGATTTTCCTCGGGGTACAAAAATCCTTGCCCTTGCGGTTCTTTGAAGAGCAGGTTGCCAATCTCCGGGTCCTTGATTCCCTTGACTGGGATGGGCTTGCTGCCGAGATCGCCGGGCTTCGCTCCGAAGTTCGGGCGACGGAAACGGATGCTTTTGAAAAATCAATTCCCGCTAAGTTGCCGGGTTATCAATTTTATCTCGAAGCCCCGCCTAATGCGATAGCCCGGCTTACCGACGCATCCGGACAGGAGTCTGTTTACCATAAAGGTTTTTTCACCAGGCAGGGAGCTGATTCGGGCAAGATCGGGTATGTCAGAATAGGCGACTGGATTTTTATCGATGATAGACAGAAAAAACGGTTTGAGCCGATCCTGGAACAGTTCTCAGAGGAACTGCGATCCCATGTCATTTACCTCCACCGGATGCAGAGCTCGCTTGTGGACTATGACCACACGCTTGACATTTATGCCGCGCCCATGGTCCTGGCGGTCAGTTCCCTTGATCTGGCCGGGAAGACCGTACTTGATTTAGGCGCCGGCGACGGCATTCTTTCTCTCCTGGCACTAAAAAAAGGCGCCCGCGTCATCCCTCTTGATATTGATCCGTCGGCCCCCAAGCTTTTCAAGCGGCACATGGATGCCAACGGCTTGAGCCCCGATTCCGCGGATTTTGTCGTGGCTGACATTAATAAAAAGAGTGAAGTTCTTGGGAAGCTGGCCGGTAGAAAAATTGACGTTATTTTTGCCAACATCGGGGAATTCCCCGTTTATCCTCCGGGCACACATCTAAACGCCATATCCTATCTTGAAGACTTAGACGGCGTGGGGCTCTACGTGGCCGGGGGGTATGCGCCGACAATGCCGGAGGTGAATCATGGCCGCCACTTTGAGCAGGCCATGCAGGCCCTGGCCGAGCACGGGATGATCGAGGCGGGACGTTACAGTCATCGTTACACGATTCAAAGTCCGGCCTTTGGTCCTAAAGTTGCAATCGTCGCCCGAAAAGCCGCGCGCTCGGAAGTGCGCGCCGCCGAAGAACAGAAACTGGCGGCGGAGATCGCCCAGCGCTTACAGCTGAAGCCTCCGCTTCAGAATATTCTGGTTGTGGAAGATGATGACGCCATCCGGGGGCAGGTGGTCCGGGCGATCCTCCGCGGCGCCGGAGAAAAAAACGGCGAGCTATTCATTCAAGAGGCCGACAACGGTGCGAGCGGCCTCAAGCATATGGCTAAAAAATTTGACCTGGTGATTACGGATATCAATATGCCGAAGCTCGAGGGCGATGCCATGGTTCTCGAGGCGCGCAAGCAGGGCCGGGTTTACCCCACGCTCTTTCACAGCTCTCTTGGAGCCTTAGTAACCACCAAAAACCTCGAGCGTGTTTTTCATATTCAAAAGAAGGCCGTGTATGACAGTTACCAGGTGATTGAATCTTTGATCAAAGGGCTTCTTCGGCCACCCGGCGCGCCGGAGCCTGGCTCATCGATGACACTCGCGCGTATGCGGGAGTTTATCGGCACGCTGATTCCCACGGAGTGGATTGAGTTGTCGGCGGATCGCCCAGACGATCCTGCTGAAATCACCCTCGCGTATGCCGGCGAAGGTGTCTGGGAGAGTGACGAAAGCGAAAATTATCTCGCGAAAAAGCTGGGAAATTTAACTTACCAATCGCCCCGGGAGATGGTGGCCGACGTTGCGGTCCGGCTCCAGAAGTTTCTTCAGGCCGAGACCTCTCTTCCTTATAAGGTCCAGTGGCCGTCTCCAAGCTCCGGAAGCCAGGCCGTAAAAATCGTCCGCTCCGAAGTGCGAGAAGCGGGTCAGACGCCTACTTTTTTTTCAAGAGTTTCAACACGCCTATTCAGACCGGGAAGGGCGATTCGTACGGCGTCCTCGACGCAAGTCAACCTGAATTCAACTTTCTCAAGCCTATTGTCAATAGCGGCCATTTTCTCAGGAAGAGGTGTCACAATCTCGGTAAGCAGATCAATCTTCTTGTCCATGGCTTCTAATAGTCTTCCAACCTGGCTGGGGGTAAAATTTTCTTCTTTCATAAAAAGGATCCTTTCAAAAATTCAAAGTGAAGGAACTTTAACAGGAGCCGGGGTCGTTGTCGATTTAATAATAAGCTATTTAAAAAATGAAGATAATGCATACTTGTCCAGCGTGAAACCTGGTGTTTCGCGCTCCGAAGTGCGAGCCGGAGTTTCCTTTGCCCATACCCGGGCCATAACCGACCGGGAGGGTGAGTGGTTCCATGACCCGAGTGAAATGATTTCCCTTGAATCCCTGGGGCTCAAAGACATGCTCCCCTTGCTCACGCCTTTTCAGGCTGCAATGCTTCAGGCCTTTGTGCACCGGGATTATACAAAGCAGCCCGAGCTTGTGCGGCTAAGCGGCCGATGGGTCTCGCGTCCTTTCCAAGGCACTCTCTCCAAGCTCGAGGCGGAAACTTTTCTGCGCACGCTCTATGAAATTCAGACACAGGCCGGAGGGTTTAACGAAGAGCTCATCCGGGAAGCCATGCTGGAGCTTTACGACTCAAGAGTTCTCAAACCCGATACGGATCACCGGGCCGTGGTTTTCGGCGACGACCGGGTCTCGGCCGAGCGTGTGCGATGGCGCGCTATTTTTGAGGAACTGCTGAACGTCGCTTTTATGGACAGAAGCGCGAACTCTCCCTTCAAACCTGCCGGAATTCAGATGATCCGGGGCAAACCCTATGCCCAACTTTTGGACGACCAGGAAGTTGTTTTAAATTTTCCGAAGGGCCGCTTTCCTCCCGGAGGCATTTCCATTCTTTTGGGCCCAAGCCAGGCCGAAATCACCGTCGAATATAAAAAGGGGTGGCTTTGGTCCGGGTGGCAGGTTTCCCGTGCGGATATGCCCAAGCAGGGTGTTTGGCTTCCCCGAAGCGAAGGCTCGGTAAAAGTCGGCCGCAGTCCGTCGGTCGGTTACTCAAGCGCCAAGCCGTTGGCACTGGCGGAGGTCCCCGGAGTGGCTCTCCAACACGCGGATTTAAGAATGGGGGAACGCCCCGACGGAAGCCGCTATCTCGTGCTCACGGACCGCAGCGGCGGGAGAGGTGTCTTGGTCCAATATCCCAATCTCACGGATGTTTCGCTCCCGCTTATGCCCTCCCGCTCGGAAGTGCGGACCGCCCCCGCAGATTTGGATTTCCGTCAGGCAGCGCCCCGGTCTTCCGAGGAGTGGGGGGCTTTAGCAAAAGATCTTTATCAAAAGTTTGCCGCGGCCGGAGCCGTGATCGAGAACTATTACCGTATTCCCGAAAATCGGAACATGGAGCAATGGGTCCGGGAAGAGGATGTGCCGCCGGGCCTAGACAAAAATAATCTTTTCCGCGTCCCGGTGGCAAATTTTGAGAAAGACGTGCCCATGGATAACTTTTTGTCGAAACTCTGGTCGCCCCTTGATCTGGGTTTGAGCATGGGCAACAACCGGACGGTTCGTCTCAACTCCGAATATGCCCTCAAAACAATCCATGGGGGAGCCCTTCACCCGACCAAGGTTCAGATTCAGGCCGCGCTTGAGGAGTATTTTTACCAGCAGACTAATTTTTCGGGTATCTATCACCCCCGCTCTTTGGCCGTTGTGTGGAGTAACAAGAGCAGCGCCACCGAACAATTCCAATTTATCGGTTTGATTGAGGAGCGCGTCTGGGATGTTTTCGACGCATTGCCCAAGCTTGTCCTGGAACAGGATTTTTCGCGCGCCGAGGCGCTTGTGCGCAAAACCGCCGCCCAGATGCGGTTCATGCACGATATCGGGAAAATTCCCGATCAATTTGATCCTTTTATCTCCCGTGACGGCCGTCTCGTACTGATCGATGACATGCCCCACAATGTAGGGGGGACTACCCGCTCAAAAGAATACATTCTCGGGTTTATGGCCGGAAGGATTGCCGACAACACCGAGCTCCTGAACGGACCCATGGCCGGGGATGTCGGACGAATCACCGAGGACATCCGGCGATGGTTTAACGAGGCTTTTGATCATCCTGAAACAGACGCGCAGTACCGGGCTCTGAAGGCGGAATTTGAGAAACAATCGGCAGGGGGTCCGGCCCGCTCGGAGGTGCGCGCGGGGCTCGGGAAAATCTTGGTGGTGGATGACGAGCCCGACAGTCTCTTGATATCCGAAGTGACGATCCGCCGATGGGCAAAGGACAAAGGCCGGGAGGTGAAAATCGAAACGGCTGAAAGTGCCGCCCAAGCGGAAGTCATGGCTCGCCAGGCCGCGGAATCCGGCGCGCCTTATGATCTGGTCTGGACGGATTTGCGCATGGAAGAGGCGCAAAGCGGTTTAAATCTTGCCCGTGAACTTTACGGCGAAGACTCCAAAATTCTGGTGGTGATTTCAAGCGGGGACGAAGATCTGGCAAAAATCGTCGGCCCCGAGTCCGGGCCGGGCAAGCCGGTCTTCGGCCATTTACCCAAGCTGGCAAATCCCGGCAGAGTTGAAAAAATGCTTGACCGGGCAGATCAGAGCGCACGGCGTTCCGAGGTCAGGATGCAAGTTGGCCCGGAGATTTGGAATTTGGTTACGCAGACTCTGGGTGAGTTGAGCGCTCTTCAGGGCTATTTCAAGTCGCCGGACGAAAAAATAGCCAAAGAATTGCACGCCTTGGAGCAGGATCTTCGGTTGATGGAAAGGAACTCTCCGGAAATAGACCTTGAAGACGCTCTCATGAGATCGCAAATCGCAGGGGTCCGTCTCGGGGCCCTGCTCAATCAGGCCAAAAGCCAAGGGGAGGCTGATCTTGGAATCGCGGAAGGCAGAACGGCCGCGGCATTCGCGGCGTCGCTGGAAGCTTTTTCGGGACTCTACAAAAAGCTTGAAACCGGAATCGGGAATCTCCTGCCCGCTCTTCAATATGAAAGGAACTACCGGATAATCCAAGCGCCTCTGGGATCTGTTTTTGAAGGCAAAATCAATCTTCGGGATGCCGTCGGGATTTATGTTGCCACGGTCCGCGCCTACGGTGCTTTGTCCGCGGACAAACCCGGCCGCTATGAAAATGAAGACATGATCGAATTTTTCAAAAATCCCGCAAGATGGCCGGATCTTCTCAATAACAAATTGGGAGGCACCATGGCCTATCTTCAGGATTTGCCCCTCGGGTTGCGGGGCCGGCTTCCGGAGGCCGTGATTGCCGAGGCTGTCGAGACACAGGGAAAAATTGTTTTTGCTCTGAACCTCATTAAAAGCGCCGTTGCGGCTGGGGATGAAAGCGTGCTGGCGGAGCTGAAGCAGGCTTGGGAAGCAGCCATTGCCGCGCCCCGCTCGGAAGTTCGTACGCCGGAGGGCGATTTTAAAAAGATCATGAAGTCGCTTACCCCGG
>JAHFHI010000001.1:4324-6290 GCA_023246995.1 Candidatus Omnitrophota bacterium | reverse complement strand
CCCCGGATGAGTTGCAGGCCCTTAAAAATCGACCCGAGATTTTATCGGTGCTGATGGGGGCCAAGCCTTATGCCGACGGTGTCGCAAATGCGCGGGAGCCGGCTGAAAAAGCTCTCCTAGAAAAAATCGTTTCGATTCCCGGCTTGCCGGGCGATTGGGTCGGTTCATTTCTGGAAAGGAATAACTATTTTTCACTTTATTCGAAAAGCAGGATTCGCGAGGCTTTTCAGGCCTCCGGAATTCGTGAAATGCTGGCGCGCCACGGCCTTGAAGAGACCTATCAAAAAATTGTTTCAGCTCCTGAATCTGCCGACGCCTGGGGGGCTATTCTAAAGGACATGGCAAAGGTCGCGGAGGCCGGGATTATTTCAAATGAGGCGCGTGCTAAAAATGATCTGCTGCGGGGAGTCGCCCTCGGTTATTACGGCCCGGATGTTGAATTCTTTGTCGAACAATCGCAAAAAGAAAATCCCACGCCCCTTAGTTTTGTGAAACGCGAATATCCCGGCCTCGGATGGCGCGGCCGGCCCGGGCCGGCCAATGAAGCGCAGTCACAGGCTCTTTTGAAATTTTATGAAGAGGGCGCGGCCCGCGCGATTCAGATCATTGATTCCGAGCTCAAGCGTCCGCGTTCGGAGGTCCGGAGCGCGGAAACGCTGGTGCGGCTGCTCGATCAGGACGGGCTGATTCCGGTCGCGGTCCGATATCTGGATCTTTTTACGCGCCTCGCGCAGGAGGACCGAGTGCCGGTCGAAAATCTTACGGGGGACCGTGAGTTTCGCCTGCGCGTGCTGGACGAAAAAAATGTTTATTTCGCGCCGCCCGGAAAGCTTGAGGAATCGGTGATCCTGGGGCTTGATTACAACATCCCGGGCGTAAATTTCAGGGGGAATGTGCAGGATGACGACTATCCGGTAGTGACCGCCTGGAGCCATGAAACCCAGAGCATTTCCGGCGTCTACATTGCTTTGAGCCGGGAGGAAAACGAATACCTCAAACTCGAGATTTTTCAAAAGCGCCCGAACCGTGCCGCGGTGCCTTTTAATCCTCATGTGATTTTTGATTTCCAAACCCGCCCGGGGTTTCAGATTATCGAGAGCCTTGAGAAGTATTTGCCGCTCAATGAACTTTTTCTCCGCGCGAGCGTTGTCCCCGGGCCTCTTCAGGCGCCCCGCTCCGAAGTAAGAACCCCCATTGCACAAAACAACTTTGAAAAGGTGGTTGCGCTGGCCGATGATCCCACCGGCCGCCGGGAGGTCGAAGCCGGCTTGAGAAAGCAGGGATTCCTGGTGGAAGGCGTCAGCTCGGCCGGCGACCTACCCGCAATCCGCCCGGATCACGTCGCGGTCGTGAATCTCAAGGCAAGGCACCTGAAGCCTGGAAGAGTAGAGGCCTACATCCGGGAAAACTGGGGCACGGGAATAGCTTCGATGGGTCCCAAACTGGACCTAAAAATCGATTCTAAAATGCGCGGCCCGGTCGGGGCTTTGCTGCGGGAAGTCGCCAAACAGCATCAAAGCGACTTTGTATTTTTTACGCCAGTCAATCCTCGTCAAGGTCAGGAAGTTGAAAATTGGGTTCTTAGCTTTTTGGAAAACGGCGCCAGGGTCTTGTTGCACGAATCTGGGTATAAAAATGAAATTCTGCTTCCGACCGCGCCGACATCCTCTCTGACGGATATTCTGATTTACCAGTCCGCGGCGCCACCCGAGCGCATTCACGGGATACCGCTTGAAGCCATCCGCAAGGGCGCAGAAAGCCTGGCGCGGTATCTCGCGGGCTTTCCCAAAGGTTCCATCTTTATTTTTGATGCCAAAACAGAGGATGACATGAAAGCGATCGTTGAGGCATCCCAAAAGATGGCCGGCCGGATTTTGAGGGTAGGTTCTTCGGGTTTGATCAATGCGGCCGGAAAGACCCTGAACCCGAAAAATCCCGTACCCGCGGAGGACCGTAACCTCGCCAT
>JAHFHI010000001.1:0-4314 GCA_023246995.1 Candidatus Omnitrophota bacterium | reverse complement strand
GGTATTTGCCATGACCTTGAATGCCGTGACGCGAGGGCAGATCGAGGAGGCCAAGCGCGTTTACGGGGACCAGGTCCAGATTGTGGAAATCGACGCGCGAAAAATTTCAGGCCGTCTTGCGGAACGCAGGGATGAGAAAAAACGCGTCCGAGAATTGATCGCGCCGCTTCTTGCGTCCGGCCGCGGAATTATTTTAACAACCGCCGCCGAGCCTTTGGGGGAGGGGCTTTCCAAATCGGACCGGCTTAAACTGCAGGAGGCCATCGCTCGCGAGAGCGCGAAGATCCTGCAATCTAAAAAACTTCTGGCGAATGTCCGCTCGTTATTTGTAAGCGGGGGCGATGCCGTGGAAGCCATGGAAAAAGTGTTTCATGCCCACGCGGATGTTTTGGGTGATTTCGCAAAGGACACGCCGTGGGGCATCTGGCAGAGCGGCTCTCTGAAAGGGATTCCGGTGGTCACAAAATCAGGCGGTTTTGGGGCCGGTGACAAGGGGCTTGTGGCCCGCTTTCTGGCAGACAGCTTTAAGCCGGTTTTAGCCGTTTCACTCGGGGATCCGTTAGGCGTGGGACCGGAAATCGGAGTGCGTCTCTTTCTGGAGCATCCCGAGATTCTTCACTCTTCCAGGCCTTTTATCGTGGGCAACGCGCATATTATCGAAGAGGCGCTTGCCTTTGTGCGTGAATCGCCGGGGCTCCGCCTCGACCCTGAAAGACGGTGGAAAGTGCGCGCCTCGAGCGACGTTTCAGAAATCATGATCCCTCAAGAGGAGAACGGAATCCCTTTCCCGGTCATTCCCGTTCTGAATATCCCGAATGCGGAACTTGAAAAAATCAGGTTCAGCGCCAATCCCCGGGCGCAGTTTAAGGGACATGAAAATGATGCGGCCCGTCTGGTTGAAGATGTCTTGGCGAAATCCGCCGAGCTCGCGCGCGAAGGGTGGATTGACGCTTTGGTTCGTAACCCCATCAACAAGTCGCGAATCGACAAGGCTCGAAGGATAAGGGGGGAAGACGAGATTTTTATCGGCCACACGGAATATTTGGCCGAAAAAATCGGAACCGCTTCGCCTATTTTGACGCTCGAAAACGCGGCCCTCGAGAGGGAGCTGGAAACCACCCGGATGGTGCTGACCCATAGCTCCCGGAGCGGCGCGATCCGGACGAGCGTGATTCACGCCAGCACCGTGCATCAGTCGCTTCAAGAAGCGATTCGGGAATTCACTTCGTCTGACCCGCAGGTGCGCGAGCGTACCCTTGCCAAAACGGCCGAAGCTATTTTGCGCGCCGCGAAATTCGCGAAGGAAAACCAGGGGATTGCCAGACCGCGTATCGCGGTTAGCGCGCTTACCCCGCAGGAAGGAGTCTTAGAGGAGGATTCGCTCCGCGCGGGGGCGCTTCTTCAAGACGCGATCCGGTTGGCGCAAAGCAAGGATCCGGAAATGGAAGTTTCCGGGCCGCTTGCCGCCGCGGAATCCGTGACCCGAGCTCTCTTCGGCGAAGCTGATTTTGTGGTGGCGCTTTATCATGATCAGGGGCATATCCCCTTGAAACTCGCCTCTTCGTTGTTGGACACGGAAACGAGGATCAAGCCCGAAGAGCAGGCCGAGGTCCGGAAGAATTATCAGACCCCGCACTGGAATGCAATGGCTCAAAGCGTTCAAATCGGGCCTTTGGAAGTTTACCTTTCCACAGGCCAGACGCTTCCTGAAGCCATGAAAAGCTATCAAAGGCCTCCGGGAGAAAACGCTAAAAGTCTTCATGAAGAAATGCTTTTTGAAACCATCCGTCGTGCCGTCGGTGATTTTTCCGGGAAGGGGAATCAAACACCGCGAGTTCTGGTGGCGGCGATCAATCCCCATGCCGGCGAAGAAGGTAAGTTCGGCAGTGAGGACCAGCTTTCAAGCTTGCCGGCCATTCATCGCGCGCGTCAGGCTTTCCCGGGGCTTGTGATCGACGGACCGGTTCCGGCCGACGCGGTTTTTATCCGCGCCCTCATGGGACGTTGGGATGCGGTGATTGCCGTGCATCAGGACCAGGTTGAAACCGCGGCGGCGGTTTACGAAGCCCTGAAGGCCCAAGCGCTTTTACTTCCCGCGCCGACCATCGCGGGCGTGAATGTCACGGAAGGTATGTCCCGGGGTTTTGTCAGCACCTCCGTAGATCACGGCACCAATGAAACCGACGCTTGGGATTCTTCGCGCAAGCAGCCCGTGATCAGTTCCAGCCTCTTCGACGCTTTCCGGCAGGGTGAGGAATATGCCCTCAAAGGCGCTCTGGCGCGCAGGTCCGGCTCGCGGCGTTCCGAGGTTAGGGTGTCAAAAGAGGAATGGACCGGGCGGCCTGAAGGGATTGAACTTTATGAGCGGTTCTACAGCCGGGCCAAAGACACAACGCTTCATATCGGGGCGGACATCGCGCACGCGGCCCAGCTCCAGGCCGTTTCCCTGATCAAGGCCATTCAGTCCAAGCAAAAGGAATTTGACGCGCAGGGTCTAAAAGACCGGGACGTGCTGATTTTATTTGCCACGGGCAAAACGCAGTGGATGGGGCTTATGACCATGGCGCAATATCTGAATAACTGGGGCCAATGGGATGATGAAACGCGCGCGTTTCTTGAGGCGAGCGGGGCCGACCTTTCAACTCCGCCAGACATGAAAAGGGTTTTTGCCTCGCATCTCGACACGGTATTTCCCCAGAAACGCACGGATTATTATTCCTACGCCAATGAACTCCATCATATGTTTGACAAACTGGGGATCGCTCCCGAGAAGAGAAGGATGTTTTACGGGGATGTGGCGGCGCCGGAAGGGGGGCGGGACATTTTGGATGCCGCGGCCAATCAACTTTCCGATGAGGCTTACCGGAAGGTTCTTGATTCGGTTGAAAAAGAGGGGCTTCGGCTCGAAGAATTTCAGGCCGGAGGTCTGTCGGAAGATCACCCGCAATACGCCTATCTTAAAACCGTGACGGAATTTTCGGGGGCCATGTCCAAGTGGATTCTGGAACGCGGCGGGCCGGATATAGCCATCTTCAGCGTGGGCGGCTCGTATGAAGGCAAAGGCCATATTGCTTTTAATGAAGCGGGCACGCCTTTTGATCAAGGGGTTTCCGTGCAGCTGATGGGATATCACGCGGCCGCGGGGAATTTGATGGATAACGGCGGCATGGCCACGCTCAAAACCGATGAGCGCAAAACCAAATTCGGGGCCCTCACTTTCGGGCCCAAAGAAATTCTGGCGAATCCCAAGGCCCAGCACATCATGATCATCACCGGAAAGGAAAAGCAGGAATCCGCGCGGAAGATGATCGAAAGCGGGCGCAGCCCCGATTATCCGGCGACCGCTCTGCAGACCGGCGCGCCCGGGAGCGTCACGATTCTCGAGCCCAGCTCCGCCGGCTCCCTTTATTACGCCACGCATCCCTGGGATTTTAAAATTATTCCCGCGCAGGAATGGAACGAGGCATTGCGGGCCCGGCTTTTGATTCGGCTTGCCAAGGATGCGGGCAAGCCGGTCAGGACTCTGACCCAGGATGATTTCTATTACGCCCGAGGCGGCGAATCCGAAGAAGTCAAACGAAACCGGCTCGGAAATCTGCCGTTCTTTTTGGGCGGCCGGACTTGGGAAGGCCGACGCGCCAAGGTCGCCAAAAAAATAGAGGGCACCCTCCTTCGGCCGGAGCGCATTGCCGAAAGGCTGGATTTAAAGCCCGGGGATTCCCTGATTCATATCGGACCCCATCTGGATGATTTGAGTCTGGCCATGCAGTTTTTGCTCAATCCTTTGACCGAAGAGGGCCGGAGGATCGCCTCTTTTTACACGGCCCCCGGTTACACCGCGGTGAGCAACCGGTATTTGCTGGATGCTTTAAAAACACTCACCGGGTTTACGGAGGAAAAAATTCACGAATTAGCGCGGGCGAGTGAGACCGAGCGGGCCTTCCGGGAAAATGAGAAGCGCCGGCTTCTAGAACTTGTGAATCTGCTTAAGCTTAAACGGCCGGACTATGATCCGGAGAATTACGACACCTGGTCGCCCATGAGCGCGGAAGAGAAAAGATTGCGCGCCGAGATCTTTTTTCTGCGTCTGAATCATCAGTCCAGCCTGAACGGGCTTCTTTCCGCGCAGAAGCAGATGCGGGCTATTTACGAAACACTGGTTCTCTACGGGGAGCATCAGCCGCAGTGGGGAAGCTCGCAGCCCAAACTCGTGCAGGACATGAAAATTTTTCTGCGCTTCACCGAGGAACAGACCGAACTGATGGGCCGCGGCGTTCGCTATGAAGACGTCCATTACCCGATCCAATCTTCCTG
>JAHFHI010000107.1 GCA_023246995.1 Candidatus Omnitrophota bacterium | reverse complement strand
CGAGAGCTCACTCAAGCGCTGATACAGACGGCTTACGTCGCCGGACTCGACAAACCCCTGCCGCACAAAAGCCGGCGACTGAATCCCGGGAAAATCCATGGTCATCTCAAGCCGGTTGTTATTCCACTCCAGGCGTGTCTTGTAATCCCCGAGCACGCGGCCGTAGGAACGCAAGCCCCAATCGACTTCAACCGCGGCCTGGCCGGGGACGGGAATATCTCCCTGCGTTCTGACTTCCGAGCGGGTCCGGTTCACTCCGGGATTTTGAAAGTTAGCCGGCCCGGAAGCCCCAACCCGAGCCGAAGGTTTTCCAAAATTAGGAACCATGTCCTCGCGTGTAATCACAGTGACTTTACGGTCAAGCGGAATCCAGAAATTCGAGGCAGCCGTGCGTACTCCGAGGGCCGGACGCCCGGCCGGATCGCGAGCGGGAAATTGAAGGGCCCAGCCAAAAGCCTCGGCATGCCCTGTGCCGTTTAACCGGTTGACCGCGCCCGAAAGCCCCCAGCGTTTTTGGGCTCCGGCCACAAACACCGGAAGCACCTCCCCGAGCATCCAATTCCCATCCGTCCCGTGCCTCGCCAATTCTCCGGGGCCATAAAGGCTCGGCACGCTTTCAAGGGTTTGCTGGGTCATAAAATTCGGACTTGTCTGGAGCATCGTATCCGTATAGCTTTGCCGTTCCTCTTTTTCAAAATTCCCGATGCGCGGGGTCAGAAGCGCGTAAGCGTAGCCTTTGCGTTCAAAAAACTCCTGAAAGGGCCCCGCGTGAAAGCCTCCGGTGACGACCGCCGCCCGCTCAAGGCCCCGTTCCTTGAATATTTTTGTGATATTCCGGATCATGGCCCGGTCGCGGCGCTTGGCCAGGCTGTAAAATTCGAGCGCCTTGCGGTAAAGCGCCTCGATTTCCTCCACTCCCTCAAAATCCATCCGCCGAACCTGTCCGGTCCGGTCAAGATCGAGAAAGCCCCGGATGATTTTCCCGGGCATGAGTTCGTCCCGGCTTCTAAAAATCCTCTCATACTGTTCCGGCACAAGCTCGAGTGAAAAAAGTTTCTTCAAGAGCCTGTGGTTTTTGAGAAGTTCGAGAATTTTCTTCTCCTGTTCGGTTTTGGCGAGTTTTCTCGAAATTTCGTCTTCAAGACGCGTGATTTCCTCCATCAAAAGCCGGCTTTGGATTTCACTTTGAAGAATCTTGCGGCCGATGAAGCGATCCACCTGCGGGTAAGCCCCATAGTCAAAATCCGTCCCGAGCCCCTGGACCATGGCCTCGAAGAGCCGCCCGGTTTCCGGGTATGGAAGCTGGCCTTCGCTCTCCGGGGCGTTCAGTGATGCTTCGACGCGGGAATAGAGATCTTTTTCCTGACGCTCAAGGATGGGCTTGATCACGGCCAGAAATTTTCCTTTTTCGTCCCCGTAGGCCGCCGCGTTAAATTTCTTTTCGATCTCGCCAAGCTTGGAGAGCCGCAGGAGCATGGGCCAATCGATCTGATAAGCCGCGTCGCCCAGATCCACGCCGAGCCGTTTCAGGGCTTCGCCTTTAAGATAATGAATCCAATCCGTAAGCCCCGTGCGGTTCATTTCAAAATCCTCAAGGCGCCTTAGAAAATTTTTGAGTTCGGACCCCAGAAACGGGCTTGTCAGCCGCTCGATCTGAAGGTCCATGCGCCCGAGAAATGTCCGGGTTTTTTCCTGCTGGGTCAAAACCGCCTTGAAGGCTTCCGTGTTGCGCTTGTAAAGCGAGATCTGTTCGATCCCGAGCCCTTCGGCTTCCGGGTCTTCAATCAGGAAAAGTTCCGCGCCTTTGACGATGGCCTTTTGGGCGAGGCCGTCCATGATCTCCATGGTAACGTCCATCTCCTGGGGAAAAAGCCTCATGATTTCCGGCTCAAGCGGCAAAGCGCCCCCTTCGATTAAAACCGTGCGGATGCCGTAACGGTCTTTTAACCAATGGAGGATGGCCTGAATTTTTTTTTGGGCGTCAAAATTACCGTGAGCGGTTTGGATGTGAATGAGAGCGGGACCCGCGCCCGACTTAAAGGCTTCGATGCTTCCCAAGTCTTTGGGGAGGTCAAAAGTAAAACTTTGGGGAATGGGAACTTCGGAGATTTCAGGTCCGGCCGCCCAAACCGGAAAGGGCACTAAAGCGGCTTGGGAAACAAGGAACACCAGGGCGGTAAAAACCGCTGTCAACGATTTCAGATGACGGTTCATGACTTAGGATTTTCTTTTTAAAAGACTTAACAAAAGATAACATAGAAGTTTGCATCTGCCAAGCTACACGGACAGGCTTTTTAGATCAGGGGCTAGCTGGAAAGAGTCTGGAAGATAGCTTCGGCGGCGCCCCTCGGATCTGGGGCCCCCGTAATGGGCCGGCCGATCACGATATAATCCGCCCCGGCCCGAAAGGCCTCGGCCGGAATCAGGGTTCTTTTCTGGTCCTGAAGAGAGCTTTCAAGCGGCCGGATGCCTGGGGTCACGATTTTGAAATCTTTTCCGGCGGAAGCTCTCAAGAGCCCGATTTCCCGGGGCGAGCTCACCACCCCGTCAAGGCCCGCACTTTGCGCAAGCAGCGCCAGTTTTTTGACTTCTTCATCGATTGTGATTCCGCCAAGACCGACATGCTGAAGACTTGCCGCATCATGGCTGGTCAAAATAGTAACGGCCAGGACAAGGGGTTTTCGGGCCGAGGGGCTGGCATCGACGGCGAGGCGCACCTCCCGCATCATTTCAAGCCCGCCCAGGGCATGCACGTTGAACATGTCCACTTCATAACCGCAGATCACGGCCGCTGTCCTGGCTACGGTAGTCGGAATATCGTGAAGCTTGAGATCGAGGAAAATCTTTCCGCCGAAACTCTTGACCAAGTCGAGGGCTTTCCAACCGTGGGCCGTAAAAAGCTCGAGTCCCACTTTATAAAAACTCACCACGCCCCGGAGCGCCTCGAGGAGCTTTCGCGCGGCTTCGAGGCTCGGCGCGTCCAAAGCGACAATGACGCGATCGCGCGCGTTCATCCGCCTCCCCCCGCATCCCCGTGCCCGGGAGAAACCTGAAGCGTGCCTCGCAATTGATCGAGATTCTCCAGCCCGTGACGGCGGCCGTAGTCTTTGATCCCGGCCAGGATGTCGAGCGTGGCCGAGGGGTTGACAAAATTCGCGGTCCCGACCGCCAAAAGGTCTGCGCCCGCGATTAAAAACTCAATCGCGTCCGGGGCGCTCATAATACCGCCGGAAGCAATCACCGGAACGCCGAGAGCCTTTTTGGCTTCATAGACATGACGGAGCGCCACGGGCTTGATGGCCGGTCCGCTTAACCCGCCGGTGAGATTCGCGATGCGGGGGCGTCTTTTTTCAATATCAATAGCCATGCCTTTCAAGGTATTGATCAGGCTCAAGCCTCCCGCTCCGGCTTTGACGACATCCTCGCCGATTTCAAGAACATCCCCCAGTTCCGGAGAGAGTTTAGCGAAAATAAAAAGTCCGGTATGGCTGCGCACCGCCTTCATGACATCCAGAATTCGCTCGCGCTTGCGCATGAATCCGGCGCCTCCTTTTTCAACGTTCGGACAGGAAAGATTGATTTCAAGCGCGCGCACCACCCGTTTATGCGGCTCAAGCGCGCGGGCAAGCGCTTCGAATTCTTCCGTGGTTTCACCGGCGATATTGACGATGAGCGGGGTCGGAATCCCGGCAAAAAATGGGATCTTGTTTTCGAGAAAATCCTGAAGCCCCTTGTTCTGGAGCCCGATCGCGTTCAGCATGCCCCCCGTCACTTCGCAGATGCGCGGCATGGGGTTTCCGGCCCGGGGATTTACGGTGATGGTTTTCGTGATGATCGCGCCGAGCTTCGAATAATCGACAAACGGCGCATACTCGCCCTTCGTGCCGAATGTTCCCGAGGCCACGGTGAGCGGATTTCTAAAAACCAGATCCTTGATACGGGTCGTCAGGTCTGTTTTCACTTTTGGGGGCATCTCTCAAAGCCTCTCGCAGATATCCTGAAATTTAAAGACCGGACCCTCGGTGCAGGAGGGCACCCATCCGGAAGGCGTTTTCACCATACAGCCCAGGCACGCGCCCACGGCGCAAGCCATGGGCTTATCAACCGAAGCCTCGCCTTCAAGCCCCTCGCGGCGGGCGATATCGATCACGGCCTGCATCATCACCCCCGGCCCGCAGGTCTGAATAAAAATTTCTTTGGCCGGGAAATTTTTAATCAGATTTTCAAGAAGCTTGGTCACGTAGCCCTTGAGCCCGTAACTTCCGTCGTTGGTGGCGTATAAAATTTTTCCGCGGACCCCGGCAAGCTCTCGCTTCGGGAGCACTTCCTCACGGGATTTCGTGCCGATCAAAAGATAATCACAACCGTAACGTTCGCTCAAGAAAACAAGCGGCGGCACACCCACGCCGCCGGCCACCAGAATTCTTTTCTTTTTCCCAAGATTTTTTTTAAAAGCCCGGCCAAACGGCCCCGAGATCCGCAGCCCATCGCCTTTGGCGCGCGCTGCCAAAAGCGCCGTGCCCCGGCCCAGGACTTCATAAAGGATCTCGATCCGCTCGTCCTCGAGGCGGTAGTAGCTGAAGGGACGACGCAAAAAAGGATCCGTGCCGGGGACAATCTGGAGATTCAGAAATTGCCCGGGTTCGACACGGGCGGCAAGGCGTTTGGAACGAAAAACAAGTTTGTAATATTTTCCGTTGATGCGTTTGTTTTCGAGGATACGGACCGGTAGGTCAACCATCTAGCGGACGCAGGACTTTTCCTGCGGCGGTGCGGATTTTGGCCCGGAGAGACCGGGATGGTAGTCCTGGAGCGCCTTGACTTCAAGGCCCTTGCCCCGGACGGCTTGAAGCGCGGTAAGCGCCGCTTTGGCCGCGTTAAAAGTCGTAATGCAGGGAATATTGAAAGACACGGCAAGCGAACGGATCTTGGCCTCGTCTAAAACCGGGCCTTTGCCGTTTGGCGTGTTGATGATGAGTTGAATGTCCCGGTTACGGATAAGGTCTCCGACATTGGGGCGCCCTTCGGCGATCTTTAAAATCACCTCAGCCGGCACTCCGTTTTGGCTCAAAATTCCGGCGGTTCCGCGCGTGGAGACAATCCCGTAACCCATTTCATGAAGGCCTTTGGCAACCGTGACGATTCTGGCCTTATCGGAATCCTTGACGCTGATAAAAACTTTCCCCTCCTGCGGAATCCGCGCCGAAGCCGCTTCCTGCGATTTGTAAAAAGCCGCCGGGAAATCCGCGTCGATTCCCATCACTTCCCCGGTGGATCTCATTTCCGGAGAAAGAATAATGTCCACTCCGGGAAATTTCACGAACGGAAAGACGGACTCCTTGACGGAAACGTGTTTGGGATAAATTTCTTTCGTGAAGCCGAGCTCCTCAAGCGTTTTTCCGCCCATGATCTTGGCCGCGAGCTTGGCCAGGGGCACTCCGATGGCCTTGCTTACAAAGGGAACGGTCCTTGAAGCCCTTGGGTTGACCTCAAGGCAGTAAATCACGCCGTTTTGAATCGCGTACTGAACGTTCATGAGCCCGATCACATGAAGCTCCTTTGCGATCTGTTTGGTCTTGAGCGTGATTTCGGCCACCAGCTCTTTGGAAAGGGAAAAAGGCGGAATCACGGAGG
>JAHFHI010000106.1 GCA_023246995.1 Candidatus Omnitrophota bacterium | reverse complement strand
TCCCCTCCATGTTACCGCCCTTTTTGACCCGCACGGCCGCGAAAACAAACCGAGCGGCCTCTGTTTTTCTTACCGCGGGGATTGTGGCCGCAGGCAGCATTTTTATTCTTGATGCGGCCCAGCGGATTCCCCTCACCGTCACCCACGTTGTCGGACGCCCTGAAATCGGCACGCGTGAAGGATCCCTTTGGAAGCCGGTGTCCCAGGACGCTCTTATAAAAACCTCAACCCTCCGTACCGACGCCCAAAGCACTCTGGATCTCCGGCTCTCCGGAGAAATTAACCTACGGGTTCTCGGCAACACTCAAGTCTCGCTTTGGGGGCCCCGCTTCTATCATCCCAGGAAGCTTTATAGCGGCCGTCTTGAAAAAGGAGCCTTGCTTGCCGCCACTTCCGGACCGCTTGGCGAAAAAAGGGCGCTTGAAATCGCCTTGGACGGCGCCAAAATCATCCTCCCCGGAGGTCTGGTGAGGATTCAAATCCTGGAGAACGGCACCTTGAAGATTTCGGTGCTCGACGGGACCGCAGAAATAAGTTTCGAAAAAGGCCCGGCCCTGACCCTTCACGCGTTTGAAAAATTCGAATCCGGATCCGGTACGAAGAAAAACTCCGCCGCGCCTTTGGCAATTTCAGACTGGAAAGAAATCTCGGAAGCCTACCTCATGATTCCCGAGACTCCGTCTTTTCATCGCAGTCAAGTCGAGATCGCGCGGGAAGCCGGAAATTTCTTCGGGTTCGCATACGATCACGGCACCTTTTATACCCCCGGACGGGATTTCTGCAGAGCGCGTTTCAAACCCGACGAGGGCTCCAAATTTCTGCTCGAAATTTATTATGACGTCTTCCACCCGGAGGGTTTTGCCGGCGCTTATTTCAAGACTCAGGATCTGGACATTTCCCGTTTCCAGGCCCTTCAATTTGAAATTCGCAAAAAATCCGGGTATCCCGCGCCTGCGCTCTACGGGCTTGAGCTTAAGAGCAAACACAGGATTCTGGCAGGCACCCGCCTGAAAACTCCCTCCGAAGCCTGGCAGAGCGTAAAATTGCCTCTGGCCAACCCGCCCTACGGGGTCGAGGAGCTAGTCCTTTTCTTTCAGCATGCCTCCGCCGGCTCCTATCACGGCGCTCTGGAACTGCGAAATTTCACGCTCATCCCGAGAGACTCTCCGGCCCCGGAATCTGCCCCTAAGCCGTATGCCACAGCTTGAAATCCATATATTCTTTGAAAATTAATCCGTTTTCTCCTATGCTATTTGGATGGCCGCTTTGAATTTTCTTCTCCCGCTGTTTGTTTTCCTGCTTGTCTCCGGGCTTGGATTTGCGCAAAAGGAGTCAGGCCATGACAAAGCCGTCAAAAGCGTTTTTTCCGATCCCGGAGGGCTTGAAACGGAACAGGATCCGGTTGACTATCGCTCGGGAAACCCCATTAAACTAAAACCGCCGCAAATCCTGGAACCACCACCGCCGGCCGCTCTAAACATTCCAAAAATTTCTATGGAGCCCATAGTATCACCCGTTCCAACGTACCATTTCGCAAGTGTTCCCCGCCAAGCGGATGACATTCCGGCCGCGGAGGCGCTTCCGCGGCTTGAGGCCATGGTATCCGAAACCCGCGCAATCAATAAACAAGCAAAGGCCTTTTTAGAAAAACTGGAACAGGATCCAAACAATCCTCAATCTATCAGCTTCATGCTTACCATGGTTCTAAGAGAAAGCGAGAATTATTTCAATTCTCACCTTGTCGAACATGGCACCCCCCAAGAATGGGTCGATTACGCGAAGGACCCAAAAAAAATCCCGTTTATAACGGTCGGCATCACTGGAATTTATTTTGACTATGCTAAAATCACCCTTAACGATACGATTGTTGGCTCAACGATTAGAGTTATGCAGGATTACACTCGTGCTTCTAATGGTCAAAGCGTTTGGGGGGGTGAAGAAACTGTAGGGGCTTACGACTACCTCGGTTTTTATCCTTTTTTTAATTACCATTTATTCGCCTTGAAATACGCGGTCCAGTTTGTCAAAGAAAACGGGTTCGCGCCAAAAAAAGATCTCGAACAAATGGAAAAAGGGTTTCTGGAATGGAAAAAAGAAGAGCCCCGCCTGCGGGCTCTTATCAGTCAGTATGTGCCGCTCCGGATTCAGCTTCGCAAATCCGAAGAGAAAGAAATTGTCGACCGCGACATTCTAGAATCCATTCATTACAAACAAATTATCCCGATATGGACTTGTTTTGGTCTTCTCCACGACGCTCCTTTTGGTCAAGAGGGCTATCTGGCATTTCCCCCTGACCCCGCAGTGGTTTCAAAAATTTTGCCCGAGTGTCAATCCGTTGTCTCGGCTCTCTGGCAGACCTTGTATGAAATTTCTAAAATCTATGCGGATGTGACTTGGTTGAGTCATCAAAGGTTTTTTAAAATGTTCGGCGAAGGGCCGTCCATGATGAATAAAGTTCCCGGGGCTGGACCCGATGAGATTATCTAAATGAATCATAAAAAAAATCGGTCTATGGCCGTGTTGGTTTCAGTTTTTGTTCTCCTTTCCACAGGGATTGTTGCGTCTCCATTAGTCGTTGCCGATCTCAAGTCGGATCAAGAAGCCCTCGCGCGGGCCAAGAGTCACGCGGAAGAGTATCAGAAGATGGCCGATTCGGAGCGCAAGCAGGCCGAGGAAGCGTCCCGTAAAGTGCCAAAAGAATTTTGGGAAGAAACGGCACGCAAAGCAAAAGAGCTTGCCGAAATACACCAGAAAGAAGCGGATAAATTCAAAAAAGAGGCGGAAGAACTGACGCGGAAAGAAGCGGGGGCTCCGCGGGACAAAACCACCCTCCCCGAATCTCCGCAGGAAAAACCCGGAACGGAATCGAAGGGAGAAGAACCTCCACAGGAAGAACCTTCTAAAAAAGATCCCTCTCAAAACCCCGCTGAAAAGGGTCCGGAAGAAACGCCAAAAGAAAGAAATACTCCGGATCCGTGGAACGGAACAGAAGACCCTATTCCCGCAAATGGGATTCCGGTAGGAGAGCTTCTCGGTAAGTGGAAGGACGAAAAAACGGAAAAGGATATAAATCTTGAGCCCATGTATCACGGCGAAAATCCGGAGTTTGTCCTGCTACGCGGCAAACATTTGTGGAGCGGGGTTTACGAGAATGGAAAGTTCACCTTCAAATACACGCCTAAATACGATGAGATGAATTCCGAAGCCCCGGAGTGGGCGCGGCGCAAAGTGGCACAGGAAGGAAAGCTTATTTGGATTATGGAGCTTGAGCCTCCCAAGAAATGCAGTGAAGAAACGATGCTTGAAGGTTTCTGGTACCCGGGCGAAATTGAATGGAAATCCACAGGCGCTGATGAAACAGACACCTCCTCGGAAAACGAAGCCCGCGCCACCGGAGAAAAAGGGAAACCCATTCCCGTCAAACTGTACAAGGTGGAGCTTTCAAAATATGAAGAGCTCGCCTTCCAGGGCACCCCGCAAATTCATCTGCGTCTGGAAGGCCAGCCGCCCCCTAGTGAGGATTTGGAGGAACACATCGCCTTCCTTACCAAGACCCAGCCTTTCTATATCGAAGTGGTTGTCAATGAGGCTGACACCGGCGGGAAGGATACGATCGAGATTAAGCTTAAGGCCGTCAAGGCGGGACTCACCGCAAGCCTGAAACTTAAAAAGCAGTACACCGTTCACGGCCTGGTTCATTATTCTCACGATGATCCCATATTGCTCTCGGACCCGCATGTTTTAAGCGACAAGAAGATTCAAGTGATCTGGTCGGACTTTTTCAGGCTCTGGACAAGAACCGTGAACGGCGATGACTTGGAAATCAGTTATGGCGACAACGTTCACTCACTCAAAATGTTCGAAAGCTACGAACGGCAACGGATCGGACAATTGGAGGACGCGTTCAACGTCGCCGACAAGGTTTTTGAAACCCTCATCAGTTCAAAAAGCTCACGGGAACAGCAGGCCTACGCGCACCTCAAGCTCCGCTATATTCAGAATGCCCGAAAACTTTTGGAATTTAAATCCACGTCTGCGCCCGAGCAACTGCCGGATGAGGTGCTGGCGGAAATATTGGGTTATTACGCTTCCAAACTAGAAGCGGACGTGGGCGGGAACGCGGAGGGTACGAGACCTGTGAATTGGGTTTGGGAGCCTTATGGCATTCGGGTCAGCACCGAGGAGGAGAAGCAGGAAATTGATCGAATCTTGAGAGTCAGCCACGAAAAGATGGCGGACTTGGCTTTAAGCGCCTTAGCTCAAATGAGTGTGGCGCTTTATCAGGCCACCGTGGCCAATGCCCCGGGGGCCCGTTTTATCGTAGTGGTGTGGGGGATTGATGCGGCTGGAAACCCGGTGGACAAAACCGAACGATTTCTTGCGGGGCTGCAGATGGGCACTCAAGCGCTTGGGTTTGTCGCATCTTCGGCCAAGACTTTAAAATCCCTTCACACCCAGGGGACCCTTAACAGGTCTGGAAAGGTCTTTGCAAAAACAAAAGACGGTAAAACAGTCGCTGTGCCGAAACCCCAAGGAGCTATTTCGATGCGCCCCGGTGCGCTTGGCCCTGGGGGTGATCACCTCGGCCCGGGTGTTATTGGGTCATCTTCCATTCACCGGTGGCCCGGAGAAGATGTGCGGCTGGATGCGCCTGTCCGGGTCCCTTCCTTTAACAGCCTGGGCACACCGCTTCAAAGATACGCGGATACCTGCGGCCCCTCCGTACTTGCCGGTATATACCGGGATGCCGGGAGGCGGGTGGTGGGCGTGAGGGGGAAGCAGCGATTGGGTGTTGTAAAAGACCTTTTCCCGCGTCTTGCGGAAGAAAAAGACGTCATGAGGCTTTCGATGCAGCAGGGATCCTACGATATCACCAAAAAGGTAAACGGGGTGACGGATCATGGGGGCATGTATGTCCATCAAATGGCGCACATGACGAGTATTGCCGGGACCCATCCGCCGCAAATCATGTTGGGGGTGCCTCCCCTCCAAAAACTCGAGGCGGCCCTTCACCACGATTACAAAATGGCCGTCGTCATTTACTCCGGACCGGTCAAGAATAGAGACGTCACGCACTGGGTGCGGCTCGAAGGCGTGCGATGCGGCCGGGACGGCCGCAAGTGGGTCATTTTTGGAGATCCACACAACGGGGCCTCGTGGGCGGCTCCCTGGTCGGTTTTTCAAAGAAGGATGGTTCCGGATAGCACGGTCGCGGTAAAATTTAAAGATTAACTGCTTGACCCAAAGAAAGGAATCCTAAAATGAAACGGAAACTCACCTTTTTTATTTTTTTGCTGGCGCTTGGCTTGAGACTTCCAGCAATCGCGGCTGCGGCGCCGGGAGAGACCGAGATTATTTTTGATGCCTCGGGCAGTATGAATGAGTCGCGGAACGGAGCCGTGAAGCTGGCGATGGCCAAAGAGGCGCTGACGACAATCGCGGGAGAAATCCCAGGCGGCTCCAGCGTGGGCCTGCGTGTTTTCGGCTCCACCCCGATTCAAGGGAACATCACCGAATCCTGCCGGGATTCGAAACTCGCCTTTCCTGTTTCGGAATTTCAGAAAGACGCCATGATCCAGAATGTGTCCGCCCTGAAATCGTACGGAATGACTGCACTAGGGTATTCTCTTGAGCTTGCCGGGAAAGATTTTTCTGCCGGTCAGGACGTCAGGAGAAGCATCATTCTCATTTCCGACGGCGAAGAAACCTGCGGGA
>JAHFHI010000105.1 GCA_023246995.1 Candidatus Omnitrophota bacterium | reverse complement strand
CAATCGCCGAAATAACTCCGCTGCCGGCGATATCATAGCCGGCCACAATCACAAAACGCCCGGTCGCCTCAAGATCCTGGGCCAGGTCAAAAGCCAGGGGCTTGGCGCATTCCAAAACACATTGGGCCACGTCATGGCGTTCGATCTTCTTCTTTTCTTCCCGCTTGAGGTTCGAGGCGTCAAAAATTTTTTTAATCTGCTTCAGCCGCACCGGGACTCGCGCGGTCCCGAGCTTTAATTGATACTCCCCCTCAAAAGTCATGGGCTCCCGGCCCATCCAGAAAATCTCGGCCTGAAAAAGCGTGCTCACAAGCGCCGGGGGTTCTTCGAGCTTGCACATCACATCCCCGCGCTGAATGTAAATCTGCTCTTTTAAGGTAAATCCCGCCGAATACCCGGCCCCGGTTTTTTGGCCCCCCCGGCCCGGGAAGTGTTCAAGGGTCGCGATTTCAGAGTGCTTGTTGGAAGGAAGAAAGACCACTTTGTCCCCGGCCGAGACGGCCCCCGATTCAATGCGCCCCGCCACAATGCGCCGCTCGTCGTCTTCGGCCGTAAATTTGTAAATCGCCTGCACCGGCATGCGAAGCGGCTTGGCCGAAAGTTCCGGGGCTTTTTCAAACTCATCGAGAATTTCCAAAACCCCGGGCCCCTTGTACCAGCCGAGCTTTTCGGACCGGCGCGTAATGTTTTCCCCTTCCCGCGCCGCGATGGGAATAAAGACTTTGGGCTCAATATCAATCTGCTTCAAAAATTTTCGGTATTCCGTTTCGATATCCCGGAAGGCCTTGGGCGCGTAGCCGACAAGATCCATTTTATTAATGCAGACCGCGATCTGGCGGATTCCGAGCATGGAAAGGAGATAGCCGTGACGCTTGGAATTTTCGCGCACCCCTTCCTTGGCGTCGATTACGAGGATGGCGGCCTCGGCCCGGGCCGCCCCGGAAACCATGTTTTTTAAAAATTCAATGTGTCCGGGGGCGTCGATAATAATGTATTCGCGCTTCGCGCTTTTAAAAAAACACCGAGCCGTATCGATCGTGATCCCCTGCGCCTGCTCGTCTTTTAAGGCATCGAGCAAAAACGCGTACTCAAAGGGCTTGGCGTTCTTGCGGCACTCGTTTTGAACCTGCTCGAGTTTTCCCTGGGGGAGCGACCCGGTATCGGCCAGAAGCCGCCCGACAAGCGTGCTCTTTCCGTGGTCCACATGCCCCACGATCACGATATTCATTTTGGGGAGATGTTCTTTTCTGCTCATTTGGAGTATCTTCTCACATGTAGCCGTCTCGCCGCAGCGTCTCAAGGCCCCCGCCGTCCTCGGCATCTTGAGCGCGGCCTGAACGTTCGGCGATGTTGGCGAATTTTCCGGTTCTAAGCTCCTCGATAATCTCCCGGACATTGGCGGCCGTGGATTTGACCGGAAAGGTGCACGGCCAGCAGCCAAGTGAGCGGTAGCGCTCGCCCTTGCCCCGATCAAAGTAAAGGGGTGTCACGGGGATATTTTCCCGTTCGATATACTCCCAGATATCCAGCTCGGTCCAGTCAAGGAGCGGGTGAACGCGGATGTGCGTGCCCGGAGCAAAATCGGTTTTGAACTGATTCCAGAGTTCCGGAGGCTGGTCCCCGACATTCCAGTCATTGCGCTTGTCGCGCGGCGAAAAATAGCGTTCCTTTGACCGGCTTCCTTCTTCGTCAGCGCGCACCCCGACGATCACGCCGGTGTAGGGTTCCTTGTTGGTGTCCGGCTGGTATTTTTTAAGCTTATGATCAAGCCGGTAACGGGTCCAGGCGCCGGAAAGCGTGTTTCTCAAAGCTTCCGTCTTGAGCGTCTTGCAGCATGCAATGCGGTCAAGATTTCCGTCCGGAAAGGTTTGCTTTTGACGCAAAGCTTCTTCGTTCTGGCCATAGACCATGTTGAGTTTCCATTCCAAAGCGAGTCGGTCACGGTATTGGATCATCTCGGGAATCTTGTAGGCTGTGTCAATATGGACGAGCGGAAAAGGAACGTGCCCGAAAAAAGCCTTCCGGCTTAGCCAAAGCAGAACCGTGCTGTCCTTGCCGATGGACCAGAGCATAGCCAGGTTCTTAAAATTGGCGTAGGCTTCTCTTAAAATATAAACCGACTGGCTTTCGAGTTTGTCGAGATAGTTCATGGCCGTAAGCGCTTATAGGTCCAGGGATTATATCATATGCCCGAAGATTATATTTTCCTTGATTCGTAATGAAAGACTTGGCCTGTTACCTGACTCATGGCCTCCGAGCAAAGATAAACCAAAAAATCGGCCACTTCTTCGGGATCTGAAAAACGGCCGAGCGGGCTTGCCGCGCGGTTCTGCTCAAAAACCATTTCCGGAAGATCGCGCGTCATGGCCGACTCCATGAAGCCTGGGTTTACGGCATTGACCAGAATATTTTTCCGGCCAAGTTCCTGGGCAAGCGATTTGGCGAGCGCGATCAAACCCGCCTTGGCCGCGGCATAGTTGGCCACGCCGTAACCTCCGCTCACACCAAGCCGGCTTGTGATCATGAAGATCTTGGCGCAGCCGCGCTTGCCGTCCTCTCTCGACGAGCTTTTGGCCGCGCGAAAAAGAAGCCCCATCAGTTCCTTGGTCAAATAATAGGGCGCTTTCAAGTTAACGGCCATCACCGTGTCCCAATCTTCCTCGGTCAAATTGTGAAGGGTCCGGTCACGCACAGCGGCCGCGTTGTGGATCAGGATATCGAGGGTTTTAGTTTTTGATTTCAAAGCCGCCACAAGGCCATTCATGGAAAACGTGCTTGAAAAATCGGCTTGAAAAGTTTCGGCGCCGAGCCGCTCGAGCTCACAAGCCTCCGCCTGGTTACGCTGCCAGGTCAGAAAAACGCGCGCGCCCTGGGCAAGCGCTTTCCGGCAAAAGGTCTTGCCGAGACGGCTTGTCCCGCCGGTAATGAGCAGCGTTTTTCCGGAAAGAATTTTTTCCAAGTTCAGGCAGGAAGAGGCTCGCCTTCCTTTGAAGGGGCGGCCTCCTCGGCGGCAGAATTCTGCGGTTCAATCGCGGGCCCGGGTTTAAAACCCGCGCGCTTGAGCATGGCAAAATCCTCTTGAAGCGGGTTTCCCGTGGTGGTCAGGTAGCCTCCGATAATCAGGCCGTTGGCTCCGCCTTTAAGCGACATCTCCTGATAAAGAAGCCCGAGATTGACCTCCCGGCCTCCGGCAAGCTTGATGCTCGCGCGCGGATGGATGAAACGGAAAACCGCGATGGTTTTCACCATCTCCATCGGGTCCGGGGCCGGCACATTTTCAAGGGGCGTGCCGGGCCTTGCGTTTAAAATATTCATAGGCAGGCAATGCGGCCTAAAGGGCTTCAGTTCAAAGGCAAGCTTCACCCGGTCTTCCCGGGTTTCCCCCATGCCCAGAATGCCGCCCGAGCAGATTTCGACATCGCCCTCCTGGAGCATGCGCAGGGTTTCAAGGCGTTTGTCATACGTATGCGTGGTCACGATCTTCGGATAAAATTCGCGCGAGCTCTGGAGGTTATCGTTAAAGCGCCGAAGACCCGCTTCTTTTAATTTTTCGACTCTCTCGGGCGTGAGAAACCCGAGGGAACCGTCAAGGTTGAGGCGCGTCTCGGCCTTAAGCAGCCTGTAAATTTCGAGCACCTGCTCGAACTCCGCTTCCGTCAGCTCGCCCCCGCTTGTGACCACGCAAAAATTTTGCGCGCCTTTTTTCTCGAATTCCTTGGCCGCCCGGAGCACTTCCTCGGGCGACAGGAGCTGGTAGCGGTTCACCCGGGTGTCGAACCGGACCGATTGCGAACAAAAGCCGCAGTCTTCGCCGCAAAGGTAGCTTTTGGCGTTGATGAGCGAACAGAGGCTCGGCTCTTCGGTGTTGAAATGAAACGTGATGTCCCGGGCCGCCGAAAGCAGCTCTTCTAAATCGGGCTGGGCCTCGATTCCGATCAGACGCACGGCCTCCTCAAAAGAGATCTCCCCGCCGGCCAGCACGCGCGCTTTGAGTTCCGCGATAAAGGTCTTCATCCTTCGACGATGTCCCCGATCACGGGCTCGACTTTCACGCCCTTGTCGCGAAAAGCCTTTTCTGCTTTTTCGATATTGTCCTCATCCCCTTCAAGCTCCACGGTCGCCTCTCCGATCTCGGAAGTGATCTTGGCCCGGCGAATATTCAAAAGGAGCCCGTGGTCGCGGGCCACCACAAACATGACCGGCTCTTTGATCAGTTTTTGCTGAAAATAAAGATGAAAGGCGCGCTTGGCCATGATCAAAACCCGCCGGCAATGGCCGGGACGATCGAGATTTCATCGCCGTCTTTCAGGCCGGTTTCTTCCTGCTTGAGAAAACGGATGTCCTCCTCGTTTAAATACACGTTCACAAACCTGCGGATTCTGCCGCTTTCGTCGCAAATACGGTCCCTGATACCCGGATAGTTTTTTTCAAGCGCGGCAATGAGATCCTTGACGTTCGCGGCCTGAATCTGGACTTCTCCCTGGCCGGTCAGTTTTTGAAGCGGGGTCGGAATTCTCACTTTAACGGACATGTCGTTTTCTCCTTAGTCGAAATTTCTTTCATTATAAAAAAGCGTTTCGAAAATACAACTTCGCGCGGCCCCTAAACGCCCAGAACCTCTTTTTTGGAGGCCATGACTTCCTTCTCAAAGGAGGCGAGGTTCGGCTCAATATGCGCGGGCCCGCCCACAACCTCCTGAATGGCCTCCTGGGTCTTCAGGCCATTCCCGGTGATGGCAAGCACCACGATTTCATCTTTCGGAATCTTTCCCTCGGCCACAAGTTTCTTCGCCGTGGCCACGGTCACGCCGCCCGCGGTTTCGGTGAAAATGCCTTCGGTGCGGGCAAGCAGTTTAATGCCTTCCCGGATTTCCTCATCGCTTACGATCCCGGCGTAGCCTCCGGAATGAGCGACCACATCCTTGGCGTAATAACCGTCCGCGGGATTTCCGATGGCAAGCGACTTGGCGATCGTGCTCGGCTTAACCGGCCGAATCACGTCCTCTTGGCGCTGGATGGCGGTCGCAATGGGCGAGCACCCCTCGGGCTGGGCGCAGTGAATCTTGGTTTTGACTTCATTTTCGAGAAGTCCGAGCTGGCTGAATTCCTTGAGCGCCTTCCAGATTTTCGTGATGAGCGATCCGCTCGCGGCCGGGGCCACGATATGATCCGGGGCCTTCCATCCGAGCTGCTCGGCGATTTCGAAACCGAGCGTTTTGGAGCCTTCCGCGTAATAAGCGCGAAGGTTGATATTCACAAATCCCCACCGGTATTTGGCCCCGATTTCCGCGCAAAGCCGGTTGACCTCGTCATAGTTTCCGTTGACGGCAACAAGATTAGGCGCGTAAACAAGGGAAGCGATAATTTTGGCCTTTTCAAGATTGGCGGGAATAAAAATGTAGCGCTTAAAACCGGCCCAGGCCGCGTTGGCGGCCACGGAATTGGCCAGGTTTCCGGTTGAGGCGCAGGCCACGGTGTCAAACCCGAGCTCGCGGGCCCTGGAGAGCGCCACGGCCACCACCCGGTCCTTAAAAGACCAGGTCGGATGACAGACCGAGTCATCTTTGACATAGAGGTTTTTAAGGCCGAGCTCGCGGGCCAAAATGTCGGCTTTGACAAGAGGCGTGTAGCCGGAATAAAAACCGGCCGTGGGGTCGCCGTCGATCGGAAGAAGATCCCGGTAGCGCCACAAACTCTTCGGACCCTTCAAAATCTTTTCC
>JAHFHI010000104.1 GCA_023246995.1 Candidatus Omnitrophota bacterium | reverse complement strand
TCATCGCCGATCTTGACCAGCTCGGAAGGGTGCGCGATACGCCCCCAGCTCATATCCGTGATATGAAGGAGCCCGTCGAGGTCTCCCAGATCGATGAAGGCGCCGAAATCGGTAATGTTTTTCACCCGCCCCTTCACGGTCTGGCCTTCGGTAAGCGTCGCGATCTTGCGGCCGCGAGCCTCGGACTTTTCCTTATCCAGAAAATCCTTACGCGACACCACCACGTTCTTGCGCTTGTGGTTGATCTTCACGATCACAAACTTGCTTGAAATGCCGAGAAACTGATTCAAATTCCGGGTCGGCTTGCTGTCCACAAGCGAGGCCGGAAGAAAAGCTTCCATGCCGATATCGACCATAAACCCGCCGCGAACGGGCTTGAAAATCTTCCCCTCCACGATGCTCCCTTCCTGGGCGTTGACCAGTATATCATTCCATGTACGCTGACGGTCCGCCTTTCTCTTGGAAAGGACGACCATCCCCTCTTCATCATCAAAAGACTCGAACAGGACATCGATCTCGGCGCCCACCTGCGCCTCCGCAGGGTCGGCAAACTCATCCAGGGTCAGAATGCCTTCGGCTTTATAACCGATGTCAATAACGACATCACGCCCTTGCATCGCGACGATCTTGCCCTTCACAACGTCGCCTTCCTGAAAGGATTGCATAGTCTTTTCGTACAGGTCTGAAAAACGGGAACTCATAGAGAAAAAAGCCTCCTTAGAGAAGATAATTTGGAATGACTCCAAGCACTCCCGGATAGGTTTTTGAGTAAACTTTTCCGAGGTGCGGCGATTATAACACAAAGCCCTGTAATGCAAAATGAAATTTGCGGCGGGTTTGGGACGTTTTTTACGGCTTCAAACGCACTCAAGACCGCGCCGCGACTCCGGCACGCCGGGAGCTTGCAGCCAAAAGCATTTTTTTGAGCGCGCGGCCGTCGCGAGAACGCAGAGCCCTTGCAATTTTTTCCAAGTTTGCCGCATATGTTTGAAGCGCGTTTAAGATAAAGCGCCGGTTGGCAAGAAAAATAGGGACCCACACCGAACCGTCGCTCTGCGCGATGCGGGTGGTGTCGCGAAATCCCGTTGAGACAAACCCGAGATCCTTTGCGGATACGGAAAGCACAAGCGCGGTCGCGACCGCGTGCGGCAGATGACTGATCCGGCTCATCAAATGATCGTGCTCGGCCGGGCTCATCACCACCGTTCGCGCCGCGATCAGGTTCCAAAAAACGCGCACCTGTTTAAAAGCCGCCGGATCGGTCTTAGGGGTCGGCGTAAGAAAAACCGTGCCTTTTTCATAAAGGTCCGGACGCGCGGCCTGAAGCCCGCGTTCATGGGAACCGACCATGGGGTGCGCGCCCACAAAACGCACGGTTTTAAAATGGCCCCTCGCGGGAATTCCCTGCTTAACACTCCCGACATCGGTGACGATCACTTTTTGGGATGAAAGCCGGTCGATTCGCGCAATAAAATCATCCAGGGTGTCGACGGGCGTGCAGAGAACCACAAGATCGGCCCGCTTCACGGCCGGCGCAAGGTCCCGGAAACCCTCATGGATCCATCCTCGCCTCCGGGCTTCCCGAATCGCCCTTTTCTGGCGGCTTACCCCGACCACTTTTGCGCGGGGAAATTTTCTACGGCAGGCGGCGGCAAGAGAGCCGCCCATGAGGCCAAGACCCACAATGACAATTGTTCCGGGATTTATCGTGGATGCCTTCATAAGATAATCCGCAGGGCGGGGCCTGAAACCTTGCGAGTCTTCACAACGCCTTCCCATGAGATCCTCACAATCCGCAGCCGTCGACTTGATGAGCGCGCGCGTGCAGAACCTTAGATTTCCCGGCCGACGGCATGAGCCACAAGCCGCATCTCCTTCATCAGAGCTTCAAACTGCGCCGGCAGAAGGGACTGGGGCCCGTCACTCTTAGCTTCCTCGGGACTGGGATGCACTTCCACCATGATGCCGTCACAGCCGGCGGCAATCGCGGCCTTGGCAATGGGCGCCACGTACTCACGCTTGCCCGTTCCGTGCGAGGGGTCGACTAAAATCGGCAGGTGCGTTTCAGCTTTCACCACCGGGACGGCGTTGATGTCGATTGTGTTGCGAGTCGCCGTTTCATAGGTGCGGATGCCGCGCTCACAGAGCATCACCTTGAAATTGCCCTTGGCCAGAAGATATTCGGCGGAAAGCAAAAGCTCGCTGATGGTCGCGCTCAAACCCCGCTTGAGAAGCGTCGGTTTTTTGGCCATACCGCATTCCCGGAGAAGATCAAAGTTCTGCATATTGCGCGCGCCGATCTGGAGCATGTCCGAATACTGGCTCACAAGGTCGACATTCCGCGGGTCCATGACCTCGGTGACCACAAGCAGCCCGAACTGATCGCCGGCTTCACGAAGATATTTGAGCCCCTCTTCGCCCAATCCCTGAAACGCGTAGGGCGAAGTCCTGGGTTTAAAGGCGCCGCCTCTTAGAAAAGTAGCGCCGGCCTTTTTGACCGCCTCGGCGGTCTTAAAAAGCATGTCCCGGCCTTCCACCGAACAGGGGCCGGCCATGACGACGATTTTCTTGCCCCCGACTTTGACGCCGTTGGGCATTTCAAATTCCGTGGCTTCAGGCTTGAAGTCCCGGCTGGCCAGTTTGTAAGGCCTCATAATGGGAACCACCGAATCCACGCCCGGGAACGCCTCAAAGGGTTTCACGCGGAGTTTTTCCTCTTCCCCGATTACCCCGATGATGGTCGTCTCGATCCCGCGGGAAACCTGGGGCGTGAGACCGAGGTCCTTGACTTTTTCGCAGACATGGCTGATTTGCTCCGGCGTGGCCGTGTGTTTCATCACGATAATCATGATTCCTGACTCCTTTTCTTTAGGTAAGCTTTCAAAAGACGGACGCACTGGGCATTCTGCCCCCTTCGTCCGACGGTGATGCGAATCCAGGTCCCGAGCCCGTAGGCCTTCATGGACCGGACAATCAAGCCGTGCCCGAGCAATGCTTTAAACACATCATCGGCGTCCCGGCCCGTATCGACAAGCAAAAAGTTGGCCTGGCTCGGGACCACTTTTAAACCAAGCCGCTCAAGGTGCAGGGTCAGATACTTGCGGCCGCGCGAAACAAGCCACTTGGTGCGCCACAAAAAAAACCGGTCATCCAGGGCGGCCGCGGCCGCGGCCTGGGCTACGGAGTTGACGTTAAAAGGCTGGCGGACCTTGTGCAGGTATGCGACAAGATCGGCCGGAGCGCAGGCATACCCCACGCGCAGCCCCGCAAGGCCGTAAGCCTTGGAAAAAGTTCTAAGCAGCACGACATTGGGTTTTCCGGCCTTGATATGAAAAAGCATGTGCGGAAAATCCCGGGCTTCGACAAAATCCACGTAGGCTTCGTCAAAACAAACAAGGACATGCTTGGGGACACGCGCCAGAAAATTCTCCACCTCGGTGGTGGTCACATAAGTGCCCGTGGGGTTGTTGGGATTGGCCACAAAAATAATACGCGTGCGCTCGGTAATCGCCTTCAGGATTGCCTCAAGGTCATAGCGCATATCCTTCATGGGAACTCCCACAAAACGAGCCCCGCAGACCTGGGCCAGGATCGGGTAGACCAGAAAAGAGGTCTCGGAGGAAAGCACTTCGTCGCCTTCGCTTAAAAAACCCCGGGCCAAAAGCTCGATAATTTCATTGGACCCGTTTCCCACAAGAATCTGATTTTCCTGCACACCGAGCTCTTGAGCGATTCGCTTGACCAGATAAAAACAGGTGCTTTCCGGGTAGAGATGGACCTCCCGGATCGCGCGGCGCATGGCGTGGAGGGCCTTACGCGAAGGGCCGAGAGGATTTTCGTTGGAAGCAAGCTTGATCACCCTGCGCAGCCCCATCTCGCGCTCGAGTTCCTTAATGGGCTTGCCGGGCTCGTAAGGCTTGAGTGTGCGGATATGCTCCTTGAAAATATTTTCGCGGGACATGACGGGCATTGCGGGGCTTTAAGTTTCCCTGGCAAGCGATGCCGGATAGGAACCGAGCACCTTCAGAAACTTAACCTTCCCTTCCATTTCCTCAAGCATCCGCTTGACCTTCGGCTTTTCCACATGGCCTTCGAAATCGATGAAGAAGTAATAGTCCCAGGCCTTTTTCTTCGAAGGCCTGGATTCGATCTTGCTCATATTGACTTTGTGCTTGCGGATGGGGGTGAGCATTTCATAAAGCGCGCCCACCTTGTCTTTGATCGAGACCAGGATAGAAGTCTTGTCCGTGCCCGTGGGTTTCGGGATTTGCCGGCCGATCACGATGAAACGCGTCACATTCTGGGCAAAGTCCTGAATATTGGCCGCCAGAATCGGCAAATTGTAGAGTGTGGCCGCGAGCTTGGAGGCGATTGCCGCCGCGCCGTCCTCTTTTTGCGCGCGCTGGGCCGCGGCCGTGGTGCTGGCCGTGTCGATCAGGTCCACCCCGGGAAGGTGCGTTTCAAGCCATGTCCGGCACTGCCCAAAAACCTGCGGATTGGAATAAACCCGGCGGATATTTTTCTTCTCCGAGTTCGACATCAAGTTGTGCGAAATTTCAAAAAGAATTTCCGAGCAGATCTTCACCTCGGAATCAATGAACATGTCCAGCGAGTGGCTCACCGCGCCCTCGATCGAATTTTCGACCGGGATCACCCCGTAGTCGCAGTGTTTCTGCTCAACTTCCTGAAACACCTGATGGATGCTCGTGGCCGGGGAATAACTCACACTCGACCCGAATTTGGAAAGTGCGGCCAGGTGCGTGAAAGTCGCCTGCGGGCCGAGGTAAGCGATCCCAAGCGGCTTTTCAAGTGCGAGGGATGCCGACATAATCTCCCGGTAAATCGACTTCAGGGCTTCCTTGGGGAGCATCCCCCCGGATTTTTCGATCTTTCGGTAAATCTCGCTCTCGCGCTCGGGCGCGTAAATCTCCCGGCCGTCCGCGGATTTGAGTTTTCCCGTTTCCAGGGCAATCTGCATGCGCTCGTTTAAAAGCGCGATAATTTTTTCGTCGAGTTGATCGATCCGCCTGCGCAGTTCTTCAAGACTCATGTTCCCCACCGCCTTCCGCGTGGACAGGCCCCCTTTGACCGGCTTCAGGCCCGGCTTCCTGTAAATCGGCCGTCGCCTCTCCGGCCGCATCTTCAATCCGGGTTTCATCGGAGGAGGCCTCCTGGCTATGGGCTTCAAGAGCGCTTTCGGGTGAAACAACCCCGGTATCTCCCTGGGGAATTTCCACCATCTTGGTTGTTCCAAGAAGGTCCTCGCGGCGAACCGCGCTTTCAACCAGGCTGCGAATTTCGGCAATCGGCGGAAGTTCTTCAAGCGACTTCAGACCGAAATGTTCAAGAAATTTCTCGGTCGTCCCGTAAAGAAAAGGCCGGCCTGGCACTTCTTTTTTGCCGACGATTTTAATCAGGCACCTTTCCATTAAGGTCGTCATCACCCCGCTCACATCCACGCCGCGGAGCTCCTCGATCTCGGCGCGGGTGATCGGCTGCTTGTACGCCATGATCGCCAGGGTCTCGAGCGCGGAGAGCGTCACCTGCTTGGCTTTCTTCTGGAGTTCGATTTTCAAAATCCAGGGGGCAAATTCCTTGCGGGTCGCGATTTCATAACCGCCCGCCACCTCCGCGATCTCGAAACTGCGGGCCTCCCGGACATATTCCTCTTTGAGCTCAAAAATCATTTTCTCAAGTTCCTTCGGAGTCATGGTCTTAATGACCTTGCGGATCTCCTGCGGAGTGAGCGGCTTGGA
>JAHFHI010000103.1 GCA_023246995.1 Candidatus Omnitrophota bacterium | reverse complement strand
AGGCGGAGGCCGAAGGCCTTGACCGGATTTTTAGGGCCGCGGGAGCCGAGTGGCGCGAATCCGGCTGCAGCATGTGCCTTGCCATGAACCCTGACCAGTTAAAGCCCGGGGAGCGCGCGGCCTCCACGTCCAACAGGAATTTTGAGGGGCGGCAGGGAAAAGGCGGCAGGACTCATCTTGTGAGCCCCGAAATGGCCGCTGCGGCAGCGGTGAACGGACACTTTGTGGATGTGCGTACCTTGGGCGTCAAATAGAGTCATCGCGATGGAACCTTTTCATCCCTTTCAGGGACTCCTGGCCAAGATCGAACGCTCGAATATCGATACCGACCAGATCATCCCAAAGCAGTTTTTGAAAGCCATCGGCAAAACCGGCTTTGGGGAAAACCTTTTTTTTGACTGGCGGTATTTGCCGAACGGGGAGATCAATCCAGATTTTGAATTGAATCAGCCCAAATTCCGAGGCGCGTCCATTCTTGTGGCGGGAAATAATTTCGGATGCGGCTCAAGCCGCGAACACGCGGTCTGGGCGATCCAGCAGTATGGCTTCAAGGCCGTGATCGCGCCCGCGGCCGAAAGATCAGGGATGGCGATTCCCGCCTTTGCCGATATCTTCCGCAATAACACTTCAAAAAACGGGCTCCTCGCGATCGAGCTTTCCGAAAAGGATGTCCGCGCGATTTGGGATGCGATCGAAAAAAATCCCGGGCTCGAAGCCGTGATTGATTTGGCGGCCCAGGAGGTCCGGGTGGGTCTGGCCGAGCCCCTTGCGTTTCGTTTCCAGATGGATGCGTCAGTGAAAGAAAGACTTCTGGGCGGCCTTGACGACATCGGACTCACGCTCCGGTATGAAGATTTGATCCGGCGCTTTGAGGTTTCTTACGATACCCAGCTCGGGCGGGATTCCTCAAGATAAAAATCGCGGGGCGTTCTCAATCTCCGGTTGCTATAACCCCTTCAGACGCTTTTATCGTAATCCCTTGAGTTCCGCGTTTTTCCTAAGCAACCCTCTCCCATAGGGGGTGGAGGAATTTGAAGAACTCGAGTTAATCAAAAAGCGTCACTTTCGCGATTACCGTTTTATCCTTCAGCTCAAAAGCCACCGACATATTTTTCTTGAGGTATTTCAGGCTAAGAATCCGGACGACTTTTTCTTCGGGAGAAAGAGTGCGCTCGTCCTTTTTGCCGTCCGCCATTTTAACTTCCAGTTTGATGCCGTCTTTGGTGGGCTCGACCCACAAAATCTCGGCGACGGGTGTTTTTTCAGCGTCCTCGTCCGCTTTGTCCAGAGGCAGCTCGGGCGGCGCAAGGCTGTCATCGCCTTTGGGCTCCTCGGGTGCGGGCGGCGCCATGGGGGGAGGCCCTCCCTCCTGCGGTGCGCCTTCGCCGCCGCCGTCCTGCGCAGGGGGCTCTGGAAGTTTGGGAAGCTCGGGCGGTTTTGGAATGTCGGGCATCTTGGGAAGCTCGGGCGCGACCGGGACCCCAGGCGTTCCGGGAAATACGGACGGAAGCAAAATGGTCTGGCCGATTTTGAGTTCTTTGGCCGTCACGACTTTCTCGATCGGGGTTTTGGCCTTGAAACTGAAAGCCAGAGTCTCGGTGCGTGTTTTGAGGCGGATTTCGTAGGTGCCTTTTTCGATTTTTTTAATGCCTCGAATCCGGCCTTTGATCGTATCCTGGGCGTAAAGAAAAGAAGGCCCCGCGCCTATGAGCATGATCGCCAGAGCCCTTATTACGGTTTTGCGCCGCCACCCGTTCACGATTCAAGCCTCCTTGAAATCATCCGGAAAGACAATACTGCAAAACCCGGGGCTTTTCAACTCTCTTGGGGGAAGTTTCGGCATGACTTTTTTTTCGAGGATTGCTTAAAATCTGTTTATAATACCATCCCATCAAACACTATTATCGGATGAAAAAGGTTTTTTTTTATACGGGGGCGTTTGCGCCCCTTTTGTTTTTTCAGGTTTCATGCGCTGTTTTACCCCTGGTAACCTCGGAGTGGGTTGAGCGCAAGCTTGAGAGGCTTCCGCCCGGGGTCTCCGAGCAGGAGGTCCTCGCTGAAATGGGGGAACCCATTTTTAGACTTCTCGCCCGGGAAAGCGGCATTTCCGCATCGCGCGTCTCCGGCGAGGTGGCTGTCTGGGGCTACGATGTGGGCCATTATTGGTATCACGAAAACTGCTTTTTTTTCTTCCGGCAGGGCAGGCTGATCGGGGCGCCCCGCGATCCCTATGACCTTCTGAAGATGCTCCACACCCTCAAGCTGATGCCGGATGCTTCTTTTTGGCGTATCGGCATGCCGCCTGCTCCCGCCGCTTTGCCGGAGGATAGGGCGCCGACGCGCTTACGTTAAAAAGCCCGCGGGGGTATTTTTTTTAGAGAACCGGGCGTTGGTTTCGTGCTAAAATGCATGTTTATTGAATATCCGACAAGGCCTATGCTGATTCGACTTTCGGTTCAAAATTTTGCTCTTGCCGAGAAAGCACTCCTCGAGTTTTCGCCGGAACTGAACGTCTTGACCGGGGAAACCGGCGCCGGGAAATCCGTTTTGATCGACGCGATCCGGTTTGTGCTGGGCGAGCGCATGGAAGCTTCACGCGTGCTGGTTTCCGGCAGTCCCGGCCCGGCTTCGGTTGAAGCGGTTTTTGAACTCCCCTCAAAAAAACTTCGCAGTCATCCCGCGGTCGCGGATTTTCTCTCTCCCGAGGATGAATTTTTGATCTTGCGCCGGGAAGTCCAAGCCGATTCCAAAAGCCGGGCGTGGGTTAACAGCCGCGCAGTCAACCAGTCGGCGCTGAAGGAAATCGGACGCTTGCTTGTGGATATCCACGGCCAGTACGACCATCAGCGTCTCCTCGACCCGGCCACGCATCTTGAAATCCTGGATCTTTTGGCCGGGAACGGCAATCTCTTGGAGGAATACGGGAAACTTTACCGGGAGTATTCGGGCCTTTTGGCCCGGCGCAGGGAAATTGAGCTTGAGGAAACGGGCCGTGAGCGGGAAATGGATCTTCTCAAGTATCAGATTAACGAAATTACGCGGGCCGGGATCGACGGTCTCGACGAAGAAGAACTCGCGGCCGAGTATTCGCGGCTTGCCAATGCCGAAAAACTAAAAGAGTTTTCAGAGAGCGCGCTTCTTAGTCTCAATGACGCGGAAGATTCGGCTTCTAACTTGTTTTCCAAGGCCGGCCGCGAACTCTCAAGCCTTGTCCGCTTTGACCCTTCGCTCGAAGGGCTCAAGAAAGATTGTGAAGAGGCCCACTACGCGCTCGAAGAAATTATCCGCCGGCTTCAGGACTATCAGGAATCCCTTACCTTTGATCCGGAACGCTTTGCCGAAATTGAAAAGCAGCGCGACTGCCTCGAACTTTTAAAGCGCAAATACGGAGGCTCGATTGAAGCGGTTCGGGAATTTTTCGACGAAGCCCGTAAAAGCTATGAACGGCTCGCCAACGGCGCAGTCTATATCAAGGACATTGGGGCCAAACTCAAAAGCATGACGCCGGAGCTTGAGAAACTCGCCGGGGTCCTCAGCGAAAAGCGGAAAAAAACAGGCGGGATGCTCAAGCGCACCATCGAAGAAGAGCTCCGGGACCTCAACATTCCGGAGGCCTGTTTTGAGTGTCGCAGCGAAGCCGGGGATTTCGGGCCCTCGGGCCGCGACCGGCTGGAATTTTTTATCAGCTTAAACCCCGGGCACCCCCCTCAGGAACTCGGTGAAATTATATCCGGCGGAGAAGCCTCCCGGGTGATGCTCGCGATCAAGAAGGCCTTAATCGCTGTGGATCCGGTTCCGGTTTTGATCTTCGATGAGATTGATGCCAACATCGGCGGCCGCCTCGGCACGGTCACGGGCCGGAAGTTAAAGGAGATCGCCGGGAAGCGGCAGGTGCTCCTTGTGACCCATCTTCCTCAAATTGCCTCGTTTGCGGACAGGCACTTCAAGGTCAAGAAGGCGCTCCGCCAGGGCCGGGCTTTTACCGAATACAAAGGGATCGAAGGCGACGAGCGCGTGCGCGAACTGGCGCAAATGATGAGCGGGCAAAAGGAAACCGATATTGCCCGCCGTCACGCCGAGGAAATGCTGACCCGGTCGAGGCCCTAGCCTTTATCCGCCTGCCGCGGTTCGGGCGGGCGCGCTAATTCGAAGCGTTGTTCTCGACGCGCAGCTGAAGATCCCGGATCACGACAAGCCAGAGAAAGACGGCGCTCCAGCACCAGAAAAGCCCCTGATTTTTTTCTCCGAGAATATATTTGAGCGGGCCCGCCGTGGTCAGCATCAGGGCGAGAGTGCCCACGGTCCAGGTGCGCAGGTGCAGTCCCCAGGGCTCGGCCGCCCTATTCCAGCCTTTCCAGAACCCCGGAGGATCGACCCGCCGGCAAAAGGAAAACAGGGTTTCTTCCCGCACCGGGGGAGTCAAAAACGTGGCGGGAAGCCAGACGCAGGCGCTTGCGCCGACGATAAAAAGCAACTCCAGAAGCGGGCTTGAGGGAAGTTCAAGCGCTTTAAAAATCATGGGCCGGAGTAAAATCATGGGAAGGCTTACGGCCATGGCCGTGATTTCGCTCCAGGCGTTGATTCTCCACCAAAACCAGCGCAGGAAATAAACCGGGCCGATGGCCGCGGTCAGGTTCAGCACAAAGGTAAAAACCGATCCGATGCTTTGGGTCAGAAAGGCCACGGCCGCGGCCGCGCAGGCGAGCAAAACGGAGCTCCATCGGGCAACGGCCACGTAATGGCTTTCCGGGGCGTTGGGCTTGACGAAGCGCTTGTAAAAATCGTTTACAAAATAGGAAGAGCCCCAATTCAAATGCGTGCTCATGGTGGACATGAAAGCCGCCAAAAAGGACGCCACCATGAAACCCAGCGCGCCCGTCGGGAGCAGCATGGTCATGAGCCGGGGGTAGGCGCGCTCATGATCGGTCAGATTCGGCAAGAGTACGAGCGAGGCCAGGGCGGTGATGATCCAGGGCCATGAACGCAGGGCATACTGGGCGATATTGAACCAGAGCGTGGCGTAAAGGGCCTGTTTCTCGTCTTTGCAGGAAGCGATGCGCTGGACGATAATCCCGCCGCCGTCGGCATTTTTCCATGCCCACCACTGCACAAAAATCAGGCCGACGAACCACGCGAAGGGAGATTTTACCATCTGGTAGTGCGAGTCTCCGGTGAGAGGCGGGATAAAGGCAAGCATATCGGGGTTTGGAATTTTATCGATCATGGCCGGAATCCCGCCGCAGGCCTTGACCGCGTAAAAGGCGAGCAGGAACGCCCCCCCGATGGCCACGATAAATTGAAAAAGGTCGGTCAGGATCACGCCCCAGTATCCGGACATGCAGGCGTAAAGGGCGGTGATGGCCATGCAGAATAAAATGGATTCGGGCTTGCCCCAGCCGGTTGTTTCCTGCATGACTTTGGTGAGGCCGGTGACGGGCCAGGCGCCCATGATAAAGGCGTTATAGAAAACTCCCCAATAAAGGGCTTTGAGCCCTCTCAAGAAAGCCGCCGGTTTTCCGCTGTAACGGGTTTCCACAAGTTCGACTTCGGTCATGACGCCGGAACGCTTCCAAAGCCTGGAAAAGAAAAAAACCGCGAGCATGGTGCTGATCGAAAGCGCCCAGACTTCCCAATTACCCCAGATCCCTTTAACCCGCACAATGCCGGTCACAAGAAGCGGCGTGTCCGAAGAAAAAGCCGTGGCGGCCATGGAAGTGCCGGCCAGCCACCATCCGAGCCGGCGCTCAGACAAAAAATAAGATTCAACGCCGGAAG
>JAHFHI010000102.1 GCA_023246995.1 Candidatus Omnitrophota bacterium | reverse complement strand
GGGGCATTTGATTCACCCGCACCCCCCGATGCGGCATTAAAAACACAGATCCCGAAAACTCCCGCGGCCCAAAGAAACCCTCGCACGCCCTTCATGGTAAACCTCCTGATAAATTCCCGCATAATTTACGGCCGAACGCCTTTTCTATCTGTGATTCTGGTCACGCGGTATTCTTCCTTAAATTATCTACTACTTGAGTTTGGCACTTTTCCCCCTCTCCCTAGGGGAGAGGGCTGGGGTGAGAGGAAAAAACGAAGCCATACCCCCTCATCCCGACCTTCTCCCCCATGGGGGAGAAGGATATTCTCAAAAAAGCGCCTAACTTAAGTTGTCTATTTTTTGTTCCCGAAAGGATTCTTCCCTATTTTGGCGCAAAGATTAAAATAAGCAATGCCGATCATAGAATGAGCCCGAATGAACTTTTCCACCTCTAAAAAGCCAGCTTTACCCCTTTTAGCTGTTCTGATCCTTGTGCTGCTTCCGGTCGCCGTCTTTGGCCAGGCCGTTCACTTTAAATTCCTGAATTACGACGACAATCTCTACGTTTCCGAAAACCCGCACATTCGCGACGGCCTCACCCCGAGCGGGATCCGCTGGGCCTTTCAGGCCGACCTTTTGTTTGATTCCGTGAATGCCGACTACTGGCAGCCGCTCACTTTTATTTCCCGCATGGCGGATATGCAGCTTTGGGGGCTGAACGCCGGAGGGCACCATTTAACCAACTTAATCCTTCATATCTTAAACACCCTGCTTGTTTTCCTGCTTTTTTCGACGATGACGGGGTTTCGCGCCCGGAGTTTTTGGATCGCGGCCGCATTCGCGGTTCACCCCCTGCAAATCGACGCGGTCGTATGGGTCACCGCTCGCAAGGATGTTTTGAGCTCCTTTTGGACGCTTCTGGCCCTGCTCGCTTACACCCGATACTCACGCAAACCTTCACGCGCGAGTTTCACCGGGGTTTGCGTTTTCTTTATTCTCGCCATTCTCTCGAAACCCATGACCGCGATTCTCCCGGGCTTGATGCTGCTTCTGGATTTTTGGCCGCTTGCGCGCCTCGGCCAGACCCCCCTTTGGCGGCTCTTTTATGAAAAAATTCTCTGGTTTATCCTTGCTGCATTCTCTATCCTGACGACACTCTTTACGCGCTCCAGCACCATGCGCTCCGCGATGGACCTGGTTCATCCGTACCATTTTCCTCATGACTATCTTTGGTATCTCGGTAAAACCCTCTACCCGCACGGCCTGGTCGTACGCTATCCGGACGCGGGAGTTCCCTCGGGGCTTCTTTTTTATCTGGGGGCTTGCGCGATTCTCCTTTCCACCGCGCTTCTGGTCCTGGCACGCAAACGCCATCCCTATTTTCTTTTTGGCTGGCTCTGGTTTCTGGCCGCGCTTCTGCCATCGATCGGCCTCACGCGCAATAACCGTTTTATGTATCTGCCCATCCTCGGCCTTTTACTCACGGCGGCATGGGCCGGGGCACTCCTTTTTAAAAAGCTGAAAATCCCGCCGCGCGCGGCGGCGATTGCCGGGACCGGCTCGATTCTTTTGTGGGCCTTGATCTCATCCTGCGAAGCGCGCCATTGGCGCGACAGCTTTCGCTTGTTTCATCATGTCCTCCAAGTAACGCCCAAAAACTATGTCGCGGAAAATAGCATCGGGCTCGCGTACTCCGATGCCGGGAACATGGAAGAGGCCATCGACCATTTCACCAAAGCCATTTGGCTCAATCCCGGCTACGCCGAGGCCCATAACAATCTCGCGGTTGTGCTTAGCCGGCAGGGAAAACACCGGGTCGCGCTCACCCATTACGAGGCCGCGCTCACCATGAAACCCGACTACACCGAGGCTTACAACAATATCGGCGTTTCCCTTGCCGAAGAGGGAAAGTTTGAGGAGGCCACCTTTTACTATCGAAAGTTTCTCGATAAAAAACCGGACTTCATGGATGCAAGACTCAATCTCGGCGACGCGCTCTACCGGGCCGGGAAACCAGAACAAGCCATCGAGGAATATCAAACCGGGCTTTCCCTTGATCCCGGCAATGCCGAGATCTGCCGGAGAATCGCCATCATTTCCGCCGCGCTCGGGCGGGATCAAGAAGCGCTCGATTATTTTGCCCGCGCCCTGAAGCTGCAGCCGGATTTTGCTCTGGGTTATACCAACCTCGGAGATTTTCTCTCAAGCAAAGGGGACTTAAAATCGGCGCGAAAGAATTACGAGCGGGCGCTTCAAGCCAACCCCGGATTTGCCGAGGCTCATAATAATCTTGGCGTGATCGCGGCCCGGGAGGGCCTGCGCGAGGAGGCCGTGCGTCACTTTAAAGAAGCCCTCCGGCTGAACCCTGAATACGCCGACGCGCAAAAGAATCTCCAAGCCGCGCGAAGTGACGCCTCCCGCGCCGATCGCCCCGCCTAGACAGTCCGCTTTGGCGGTGCTATGATGCCGGCTCTTGAATTCTTTACTTGAGTTTGGCACCTTTTTGAGAATATCTTTCTCCCCCATGGGGGAGAAAGGTCAGGATGAGGGGGTACGGCTTCGTTTTCCCCCTCACCCCAACCCTCTCCCATCGGGAGAGGGAAAAGTGCCAAACTCAAGTTCTTTACCTTCATATTAAAAGGAGCCGCCCGCATGAAATACGCCCGTTTCATTCTGTTCATCACAAGCCTTTGGATTCTTCAGACCGCGCCCGCCTTTTCTTCCGTGCTGATTGAAACCTCGCCCGAAGACCGCACCGAAACGGCGTTGAGTGTTTATAACCAGGATTTCGCGCTGGTGCGCGAGGTGCGCAAGGCCTCGCTTCCCAAGGGCCTCTTGAGCCTGCGCATGCAGGACATGCCCGCCCGGATCATCGCCGAAAGCGTGCAGGTGCGTTCGCTCACGGCTGCCGGGGATTTCCGGGTGATCGAGCAGTCCTATGAAAATAATCTCCCCGATTCCGGCCGCCTGCTTCAGGCCTATGAAGGCAAAACCATCAAGATCGTGCGTTGGAACGAATTTCAGGACCGCAAGGAAATCCTCGAAGCCCGGGTGCTCTCGGCCCGGGGCGAACCGGTCTATGAAATCGCGGGCGAAATTTATACGGGCCTCGCCGGCGTTAAAATTTTCCCCGCGCTTCCGGCCGAGTTCAAACTAAAACCCGCCGTCACCTGGAAAATCGCCTCGCGCGCCAAAAAAGACCATGCTCTTGAAATCATCTATTTAACCGGAGGGCTGGGATGGAAAGCCGATTATGTTTTCTCGCTCGATGAGGCGTCCATGACCGCCGGGCTCACGGCATGGCTTACGCTGCAAAATCAAAGCGGGACCGCTTTTAAGGACGCCTCGCTATCTTTGATCGCGGGCCGCCCCAATTCTCCTTCCTACGACAAGGCTGGAGGGGGACCGACCTTGGGCCGCATGGCCATGGCCGTCATGGACAGCGAAGCCGCTCCTTCCATCCGGGAATCTTCGGCCTTCGAATATCATCGCTATGACTATTTTGAAAAAGTCTCGCTTGCCGGAAGCGAAACCCGGCAAATCAAGTGGCATGAGGCCGACCGGCTCAAGGTGCGCAAAGAATATATCATCGAAGACGGGCAGCATTATTTCTACGGTTCCTACGCCGGCCAGGAGCAGAAACTTCCGGTGAGGGCATTTCTTGAAATACTCAACACGGCGGAAAATAAACTGGGGCTTCCGCTTCCGGCTGGACAGGTAAGAATTTATTCGGGAGCGGGCCGTGAAAAATTTTTCGCCGGGGAGGATTCGATCCCCCACACCCCGAAAGACGAAAAAATCCGGCTCTCGGCGGGCGAAGCTTTTGATCTGATCGCCGAGCGCAAGCAGACGGATTACAAGGAACTGACCCAGAATCTGCGAGAGTCCGAGCATGAAATCACCCTCACCAATCGCAAGAATGAGGACGTCGAGGTTTTAGCCATGGAATCCCTGCCGCCTAACTGGAAAATCCTTTCGGAGTCCCAGCCTCACGAAAAACTCGAGGCCTTTAAGATTCAATATCGCGTTCGTGTCCCTAAAAACTCGAAAGCAACGGTGCGCTACCGCATTCAGACGGGTTTTTAATTTTTAATCCGGGTCTTGAGTTTGACGTTTTTTTTAGAATATCCTTCTCCCGCCCCCTCACCCCAGCCCTCTCCCCAGAGGGTCGAGGGGAAAAAGTTCCAAACTTAAGCCCGGGTTCTAAAAGTTCTCTCTATCTCTCTCCTGGGAGAGGGTTGGCGTGAGGGAGAAGATGCGGGTGTATTTGCGCGGCTTGAGTCTTTAAAAAGCGGGAAGCTTTCTAACGTAGGGCATACGCGCCGGGCCGGCGCGGGGCGGGCTTGGCCACGGGAAAATTTAAAGTAAACGTGGTGCCGCAGCCCTCGAAACTCGAAACGGCAATACTCCCCCCGTTTTTTCGCACGAGCCCCCGGACAATACAAAGCCCGAGACCGCTTCCCTGACCGGGGGGCTTGGTCGTCATAAAAGGCTCAAAGAGGCGGCCGAGCGTTTCCTTCGCGATTCCAGGCCCGGTATCGGCGAGCGTGATCGCGGCCACCGGATCTTCATCGGATTTAAAACCGAGACTCGCCCGGACAATGATCTTTCCCCGGCCTTTCATGGCTTGCACGGCATTGTCGCTCACACAATATAGAATTTCGGCTAAATCCCTGCGGCCGCAAAAAATTTCTGGGAAATCCTCGGGAATATGACAAATCAGTTCCATGGCGCCGGAGGGGTCTGCGTTTTTTTGAAGCAGCGCGGCGACTTCCTCCCAGACTTCGCGGATGGAAACGGATTCCGCCGGACCTTCGCATGGGGCGGCCATTTTCATGGCATGGCTGATTCTCCGGGTCATCACAAGCACATGGTCGATTTGCGCGTGCGCGCGGGCCATCATCTCGTGAGCGTCTTTCAGGGCCCGGCCGGGGTCGGCGCCGAAAGCGCTTTCTTGCAACCGGGCAAGGTGCGTTTCCAGGCTGCCTTTGAGAGCATAAAGAAGATTGATGACGTTATGCTGCAATCCGAGCATTTCCGGATTGCTCATCTCGGGCTTTAACATGCGTCAAGCTCTCCTCCGAGCTCGCGCTCGACTTGCGCGACCCGTTTTTTGTAAGCTCGGTGCCAGGATCTGCGAAACCACCGGTAATATTTCCGGAACGAATTTTTCCTGCGCTTCATAACGCGGCCTCCGTTTTAAAAACGCTTTCGCGGATTTCCCGGTTTCCAGCCCGCGCCGGCTCATCCCCGTCAATTTGCGGGAGCTTGTATCCTTCTCCGACCGCCCGGACTTTCCGGACCTCCAAACCGAGTTCCTCATAGATCAGGCTCACCATCTCCAGGGCTTTTCCCCGGTGACGGTCTTTGCTCCCGGCTTCAGCGTTGAAATAACGCCGCAAGTAATCCAAAGCCCGCCAAACCGCCCGGCGGGCGTGGGAATCGATAAAGTGATGCTCGATTTCATCCAGGAAAAACAAATGCCGCAGAAACCCGCGCTCATCACCCTCCCCGCCCCGCTGAATCGTCCAAATTAAACCCGCGACCTTATTGTTGACCCACGCCCGGTACCTTGTTTCCGCCACGGCGGCGGCATCCTGATTTTTCATTTTTCAATCCTCGCTTTCGTCATTTTTTTGAGCCCGATTCCGATCTTGCGGGCTTTCATGCGCCACCACCAAAGCCGGCAATATTTCCCCGCCGACACCGAATCCCGAAGCCTGCGGCGCCGATTCTCTGAAAAACACGTTTCGTGATGCCCGTAGGCGCGGGCAAAAATATGAATCCCCTCCCAATGTCTTAAAATAAAAACCGCGAAATCTTTTTTCGTTTT
>JAHFHI010000101.1 GCA_023246995.1 Candidatus Omnitrophota bacterium | reverse complement strand
GACCTCTGCGAATTTGTGCGCGAGAGCCAAGACGCCTCGAGGGAGCGCTGTTACGCTGAAATGTCAGCCCTAACCGGAAAGGCGGAGCTTTGCCAAAAAGCCGGAATTTTTGAGGAAGCCTGCCTCACGGCAAAGACCTAAGAGTTAGCGCCAGAAAGTTTTTTTCCCAAGGAAAGCGATTTGTGCCGCATCCAAAAGAAACAGGGCCATGAAGGCCGCGGCCGCGGGAAAAAGGAACGCAAAAATTCGGGGCGCCTTGACCATTCCATAACCTCGCCAGCAGACGGCAACAATCCCTATGAGCGAAGTTAAGGCTCCCAGAGCCGCGGCCGCTCCGAATCTTGCCGCCAGAGGCGCCGCGAAAAAAGGAAAGAGCGCGAAGGGGAGGCAGGAAAAGAAAAACATGCTCGCGGCTTTGAGCAGAAGCACGGCCGGGTTTTTTCTGAAAGCATGCAGGTAAATACGCCGCCATCCGCGCCACATGGAATCGATCGAGTCGTACATCCGGGTGCCGTAAAGCTCCGTGCCGAAAACGCACTCGGCCCGCGCTCCGAGTTCTTTGGCGCGCCGGAAGAGCGCGAAATCCTCGAGAAATTCACCGGCTACGGATTGGTGCCCTCCGATCTTTTCGTAAAGGGATCGCTTGATCAAAAGATACTGACCGTTGGCAAAATAAAGTTTTGAGCCGGGGTGGTTGACTTTTTCAAGCGGGAACCAGACCCCGAGAAAGGCCATGGCCGGAGGCTGGATCATTTTTTCGAAAAATCCATGGGTCAGGCAGTGCGGAAGCAAGCTTAGGAGTTCAAGGTTCCGGGACCGGGCGTAAGCCAGAGCCGCGGCAAGACTCTTTGGCTTGTGGCGCGTGTCGGCATCCGTGAAAAGGAGCCACTCGCCTTTTGCCGTCTGAACGCCCGCATGAAGCGCGCTGTTTTTGCCGGTCCAGCCTTCCGGCGTGGGGGGCGCATTCAGGCACGGCACGCCGAGGCCTTGAATAAGCGCCGCCGTGTTGTCCGAAGAGTTATCGTTAATCGTAATAATTTCAAAAGCCGGATAAACGAGGGCTTTTACGGATTCCAGGCATCCGGCGATATTCTTGGATTCGTTTTTGGCCGGAATCAGAACCGAGACAAAAGGCAATTCGCCGCCCGGGACGGGCACAGTGTTCTGGGTGAGGCGCGGGACTTTCGCGAGCGTGATCAGAAGCCGCACGCTCCGGCGGAGCCATACGGCAAAGGTGATTCCATAAAAAACAAGGACCAGGGTCAGGGCTTCAATCTTCATGGGAACTGGCCGAAAATCATACCACAAAGACAAAGATCCCTTTAAACCAATCTTGCTTGACCCGGGGGAAGTGCCGACGTGTTTTGGAGTCTCGCCGCGTTAGTCCAAAAACTCAAATGGCCCGTCATGCTTGGGCTGCTTCTTTTTACCATGGTGATGGGGCAAAACGCCCTGCGTCTTGAAATTGATCCTTCCATGGAGACGCTTTTTGACAAAAAGTCTCCCGAGTATCTTTACTTCCGCCAGTACAGCGAAAAATTCGGGAGCGACCAGATGATTGCCGTAGCCATGGCCACGCCCGGGATTTTTGAAATTCGGACGCTGACGAAGCTGGGCGAGATCACCCGCGAGCTTTCAAATTTCGGGCCGGTGGAACGGGTATTGAGTCTTGCCAACGCCAAGGACATCCGCTCCAAAATCATCGGCATCAAGACGGAGCCTGTGCTGAAAGGGGTTTTCGAGGGGGACCGGTCTCTTAAGGAACTTAAAGCCGAGGTTCTGGCCAATGAGCTTTTTACCGGGAACCTGGTCTCAAAAGACGGCCGGATCGCGAGCCTTCTGATTTATCTCAAACCGTCGGGGCAAGATCTCCATCAAAGCGGCGCTTTTATCAAACGGCTGCGCGCTTATTTAAGCAAGCTTGAAAGACCGGACCTGCGCTTTTATATCGCCGGGCTTCCGGTCGAGCAATATGACTTCATTAAACTCATTCGGCGCGATCAGTTCACGTTTGTGCCGATGATCACCCTGCTTTTGATCCTGACCACGTTTGTGATCTACCGAAGCCTGGCCTGCATGATCCTTTGCATGACCATTGTTTTCGTGACGCTTGTCTGGACCATGGGGACGATCGGCTGGATGGGCCAATCCCTTAATTTGATGACCTCCCTTTTGGCGCCGGTGATCATGATTGTTTCCGTGATTAACGCGATTTATCTGATGAACGCTTTTTTCGAGATACGCCTCCGCGAACCGAGCCTTGAGCGGGCCGTTTCCATGACCATTGCCGAGCTCGGGGTGCCTTGTTTCCTGACTCACTTTACGGCGGTCCTCGGTTTTGCTTCCCTTGCCCTGAACCCCGTTCCGGCCATGCAGAGTTTCGGTTTCTTTGCCGCGCTCGGCACTTTCTACTCTTATCTTGTGGAGTTGATTACCACGCCGATTTTATTTTCCCTGCTTCCGTACCGCACGATCGGCCACGCCCCGGACCCCGAGCACGCGTTTCATAAAGCCCTCGCATTTTTCTTGGAAAGACTCGACCTTCGCGGGAAATGGTGGATTCTGCTTATCACCGCGGGCCTGCTCGGCCTTTCCGCGGCCGGAATCCGGCGCCTTGAAGTGGACACGAATATCGTCAAACAGATGAAACCGGATTTACCCCTCGCGGTTTCGACCCGCTTTATTGACGAAAATTTGACGGGCGTTTATGCCCTTGGTTTTGTGTTAAGGCCTAAAGCAGGAAGGGAGCTTTGGGAGCCGGAGCTCCTCGGCAAAATAGACCGGTTTAAAAGTTTCCTCGAATCCAAACCCGAGATCAGTAAGGTCAATAGCGTCACCACTGTGATTAAGAAAATCAACCAGGCCAAGGAGGATCAGGATAAGGGGAGTTACAAAATCCCGGAAGACCCCGAGCTTTTGCGCCGTTACCTGGAAGGCATCGCGGGCTCCAAAGATCCGGAAGCGGCCAAGATTATTTCCGCGGACTTACGCGAAACCTGCCTGGAAGCCCGCATGAGGGCCGTCGGCACCACCCAGGGGGCGCAGCTTGAATTGGCGGCGCGGCGATATCTTCAACTGAATCTTGCCGGGGATTTTGATTATGAGCTGACCGGGAGCGCGGTGCTTCTCGGGCATATGGCCAAGGGGCTTGTTCAGGAACAAATGAACAGCTTTGGGTTTGCTTTTATTTCCATCCTGATCGTGATTGCCGTGAGCCTGCGTTCCTTGAAGCTCGGTATGCTTGCGGCCATCCCGAACCTTATTCCCATCCTCGGCGTATACGGGATCATGGGGTTTGTGCCGATCGAGCTTTCAACTCCCACGGCGATGATCTCAAGTATCGTGCTCGGGCTTGTGGTCGATGCGTCGATACAGTTTCTCTACCGCTTCCGTTCGGAGTTCGAGATTCGCGGCCATTATCTCCGGGCGCTTCATCACACTTATCTCAACATGGGCCATTCCATGTTTGTCTCCACGCTGATTCTGACGGTAGGGTTTGCCTCAAGTTTTTTTGCGAGCTTCAGACCCACGGTGCATTTCGGGCTGCTTACGAGCCTCACGATTGTCTTGGCGCTTCTTTGCACCCTGATAGTGCTTCCGGTGTGCCTGCTGATCTTTAAGCCTTTCGGCCCGAACCGGCTCTTGCGCGCGGCCGAGGCAGAGGTTTAATCCCCGGAAGGTGAGACCTCCGGAGCGGGTCCGGAAAAACTGTGACATTCCCCGCGAAATTTGCTAAACTTTGCCCTCCCAACAGGACTTCCTGCATGGGGCCGTTTCCTTCCAAATCCCTTCGGTTCGGGGCGTAGCGCAGCCTGGCTAGCGCACACGCTTGGGGTGCGTGCGGTCGGAGGTTCAAATCCTCTCGCCCCGACCATTATTTCAAGGTCCGTGCCGGGCACATGGGTAACAGTTTGTCCCGAAGACATAGGTTACGTAATTTTCCGCCAAATCCCGCAAAGGGAAGTCTTGTAAGCGCGGGAACCCTGACACACAAACATCCGCTTTAGTCTTTCTTCGATCTTTCCTTGTCTCGGCACACTCGATCACGTACTCTACTCGTAATAAGATGTCCGCTTAACCGAGGGAATTCAAGAGAAGTTTGGAGCGAATTTTGTGCCGAGAACACAGCTTAAAATCTTTCGACGATTCATCCTTGAAAAAGTCAAAGACTTCCATCTGAAAAAGCTCATTCGAGGAAAGGCGGTGCTGATCTTGGGCGGTGGTCCCTCGGCAGCCGAACTTGAAACAATCCCGGAAAATGTTTTATTCATGACCTGTAACCGGTGCCCGAAAATCCTTCTCCAGAAAAACATTAACCGAAGGATTGATTTATACACCTCGTCGCGATTCAACGTGCGCGAGGAATATTTGGATGAGACCAAGCAGATATTAAGCCGTCTCGGAGCCGATGTTTTTCTTTTTGACGATTCCGGGCTCGCGAAAAAGCAATTTCGCGGAACGTATAAAAAATATATCGAGCTGAACCATACGGATAACCGATGCCTTAATTCATTGATTTCCCCGCTTGTGCCGGCCGATATACAAGGGAAGTCTTCTAAGCGGTGGACATCGACGGGGGTGCTGCTCCTGCAGATGGCATTATTTTACAAAGCCGCTGAAATATACCTCGCGGGGATGGATCTTGATGCAAAACCTTATGCCTTTGGAGGAAAATCGATGCATTATGAGGGGTGGCACCAGGACATAGATCATGCGTTTATCCAAATTGCTTCAAAAAAATTCAGCCATGTCTATTCCGCGGCGGCGAAGAGCCCGATTATAAGGTATTTTAGATATAAACCGTTACCTTTTAACCATTAAACAGCCTGTCGGGGATAAACTTGAAGTTTGGCCTTCTGTATTATAAAACCGGAAATTATGGAGATGACATTCAAAGCGTAGCGGCTGAAGAGTTTTTGCCCAAAGTGGATTACCACATTGATCGCGATCGCCTTAGCCGATACGCCCGGAAGGGCCCATTCGCGCTCATTTTAAACGGCTGGTTTCTATGTCCGCCCTACGGCGGGGTGCATATGTATAAGCCGTATCAGCGGATGTTTCATCGTTTTCGCTCCGGCATCACCGGAAAATTCTATGATTGGCCGCCGCCGCCCAACATCCGTCCTTTGCTAATTGCTCATTACATTCATACTCCGGAGATCCTTACGGAGGAGGGGCTGGCTTTTTACAAAAAGCATGAGCCCGTGGGGTGCCGGGATCTTCACACGGTGAGAATCCTCGAAGCGCGAGGAGTTAAAGCTTACTTTTCGGGATGCCTCACGCTTACGCTGCAAAATCGTTCGAGTGAGCGGGATGGAAAAATCTATTTTGTGGACCCGTTTAGCTGGAGCGCCGGTCATCGCTTCAGGTTTCCCGGGCATTCTGACTTCAAAAACGATCTGTGGGATAAGTTTCCCAAAAAGGTCCGCGAAGAGGCAATCTTTTTGACGCATGACTGCTATGGCCGGAAAGATTTCTATCCATTTACGCGAGCGCGGGAGCTTGTCGAAATCTACTCCCGGGCCAAACTGGTGATCACCTCGCGGCTTCATGTTGTCCTGCCTTGTTTGGCGCTCGGGACACCCGTCATTTTGCTTTATGACCGCACGCGTACGGATGTGAGGTTTGACGGAGTCGAAGGATTCCTGAAACGAATTTCCTTCCAGGATATTGAAGCGGGAAATTTCGGGATTGATTGGGAACAGCCGGCGCCTAATCCGGGCAATGTCTCAAAACTCGCCGCTGATTTGAGGGCGAGGTGTGAGGCTTTTGTGAGGGGCGACGGTATTTAAAGGCTTTGTGTAATGGGACGCAACAGAAATGGGGGGCTAGAGTGAAAGATTCGTTTTTGGTCAAGTATC
>JAHFHI010000100.1 GCA_023246995.1 Candidatus Omnitrophota bacterium | reverse complement strand
AGCGCAACCTGCCAATCGGCCGCCCCGGATTTTTGCACTTCGACCTGCCCCTGGATGCTGGTGATTCTGGCTTCACGTAAGATCTGTTCGGCCCAAGCGGTATTCGTGCCCAGAAATCCCGTAATTACTACACTCAAAAAGAGCCATTTTGTCGTTTTCATATTATTTCCTCCTTAGGGAATTTAATCTCGAAGATGTTCGTCGACGTACATCGCCAACAACTCTTCGACCTTTCTCGGGGGCCTTACCCCAAAAAAATGATCGATAATCGCGTGCGCCATTTCGTGGACAAGCACCGATTCCGAAAGATCTTTGGCCGAAACGTAAATGGTATTGTTTTCATAGACATAGACGCCCGGCGCTTCTACGCCATGCCCGTAACGGCTACGATGCATTTGGTCAATATGGTCCTGCTTCGCGACAACTCGCACCGTCACGTGAATGCCCGCAGGATACATATCCAAAAGTTCCTGGGCCCGCCGGAAAAGCACATCACATTTCGCAGCAAGTTCGGAATCCGGCCCCATGCCTTTTGGGATTTTACTATAAGACTTTACAAAGCGGGTGCTTATTTTCTTGTTAATCTTTTTAAGCTCAATCCCGCTTTCAAACCAAAGGGTGCAATATCGTGAATCGGCCCGGGCACCCGTCCCGCTCTCTTCATAAGCAACGGCCGGGAGAGGTTGTCTTACCATTAATAGCATGGCTGCGGCGGCACCTAAAATCCCTCGAATTAGCCGCCACACATCCATCAAACCTGGAAATGGCTGACCTGCTCCTCAAGCTTGCTCTCGATATCTTCAAGCAGCTTAAGCAGATCCGAGGACTTTGCCGGCTCCCCCCGCCCAGCCTCCATCAGCACTTGCCGCAACCGGGCTGTTTCATGCCGGATTGTTTGAAGTCTGGCATGCAGGTCGACCACCATGGCATCCATGGCCTGGGCCAGGTCATGCAACTCGTCGGTGGAGCGCAGCTTGACCCTTAGATTCAAGTCCCCTTCCTTAATCTTTTGGGCGCATTTCTCAAAGCGGTAAAGAGGCCCCGCGATTTGGTGAGAGAAAAACAAGAACCGGAATGCCGCCAGAACGCTGACCATCCCGGTCACGCAAAGGGTCGTGATGCCGAAGGCCGGTAAAAAAAATTCCCCGGTGCTCATGATCCGCAAACGGGAATCGATAAAGGCGGTCGTGAGCGTTTGGCGTGAATATAAATACAGGGCCAGAGAAAATAAAAGACTTCCCATCACGACAAAAAAAACAAATTGAAGGATGAAGCGACGCTGAAAGGGGCGCTTGATGTAATACTGCCGCCGCGCGAACTTTGGAGCTTGGGCTTGATCGCTCATTGGAGGGATTTCACGACTTCCCGATTAACGGCAATCTGCGACTGTCTTTTTAAATGCGCAAACCACTCCTCCATGGCGGCCGTTTCTTTCTGGTTTCGCACTTCGCGCTCAATGTCCTTTCGTATTGCCGAAAGGGGCTGAATCGGCTCCCCGTTTTGCGCTTCCGCCATTTTGCGGTAGTAAGCCTCGGTTTCGGGCTCGTAGACATGCACTTGCGTGCTGATTTCCTTTTCCTTCCGGCTGATGAGCGTCTTGATAAGCGCCTGCTTCCAAAACCGCTCGATGGTTTTCATAAAATCCTTTTCCCGGTCAACGCCCTGTTTCTGGGCCTCTTGGATAAGGATCTCTTCATCAATGAGGGCGCTTAGCCATTGGGGTTCGGGGGCCGTGTCTTTCGGGTCCGGCGTCAGGCGCCCGCTTTGAATTTCTTCTTGAAGATCCTGTAAGGTGAGTCGAAGACGGTTAACGGAAACTGCCACCTGGGAGGGGCCGGATTGCGCGTCGGATTTTCCGCATCCCTGCATGCCCAAAATCATGGCCGATAAAAAAATGGCGCGCCCGACAATCTGCAACATCTTTTGGAATAGATTCATGGGCCTTGTCCGTGGTGCCGATTAAAAGCGGGACATTGTACCATGCGCCCCACTGGCTCACAAGAAACTAAACGCCTTCGCGCGAGGCATGTTTCGGAAATTTTTGTTGCCCTTAAAGATTCGGCAGACGTTCGTCTTAGAGCGCCGCCACTAAGACTTCCGGTTTTTCTCCAGGCTCCACCGGACTCCGCCACGGCAGGCAATCAGGAGGAACACCAGGCTGTAGAGCGCGGCAAGCTCGCCCTGATTGATCGCCGGAAAGAATTGCGCTCCGAGCTGAAACTTCCAGTGAAACTGGATATACGCCACGGCCATGGTGCCGCTTGAGAAAAATGCCGCCCACCGTGTCCTAAAGCCCAGCATCACGGCCAGGCCGCCCAAAAGCTCGATCATTCCGCCGAACCAGATTTGGGACCCGAAGGCTGGTCTGAAATCCGAGAGCACGCCCAGAATTTTCTGGCCTCCGTGGAAAGAAAACATAAACCCCGTCATGATACGCATCAGCGCGTAAGCGTGGTCGGAAAATTTTTCGAGGATCTTCATGCGCGCCTCCCTTTTTTAACCCGCGCTTGGCACTTTTTTTGGAATATCCTTCTCCCCCGTGGGGAGAAGGTCGGGATAAGGGAGTGAAGCTTGATCCCCCCTCGCCCTAGCCCTTTCCCCAATCGGGTAGAGGGGAAAAAGTTCCAAACTCAAGTTGCTTGATTTCTTTCACGCCTCCCGCTCGTAAACGTTAACGCCAAAGTGCCGTCGGATGCGCGGAAACAAGAAAAAGACCGGCAAAGCTGCCGGTGATGACAGTGGCTAAAAACGCCGCGAAAAGAGCCTTTACCCCAAGCTGGGCGATTTCGCTTTTCCGAACCGGAACAAGCGCGCTTAAGCCCCCGACAAAAATCGCCAGCGACGCGACATGCGTGAACCCGCAAAGCGCATAGCTCATGACAACCACGGTGCGTGAATCGCGGATCGCGCCCTCGGCCGCCATTTTCGCGAGGTCGCGGTAGGCCACAACCTCCGTCAGGATCCACCGCTCGCCCAAAAGCTGTGCGGCCAAAGTCAGGTCTTGGCCTGAAATACCAAGGCACGCCGCAAAAGGCAGCATGACCCAGCTCAAAACTTTTTCAATGGAGATCGTCGCTCCGCCGGGCAAGAATGCGGCCGCTTTCTGAAATGTAAAATTAAGCAGGGCCACCAGCCCCAGAACCGCGATCAATAACGCACCGATCCCGACGGCAAGCCTCACGCCCTCCATGGCGCCTTCGGTCACGGCTTCCATGAAATGGGGCCTCTTCTCGTCCCGGGCTTCGGGAATGTGCCCCAGGGTGAGCGGCTCTCCGGTCTCGGGAATCATCAGTTTCGAGCACGCCACCCCGGCCGGGATGGCAAGGATCGAAGCCGAGATCAAATGTCCGGCCACGGTCGGCAAAATATCTTTCAGAAAGGAAACGTAAATGGCAAGCGTGGTGGAAGCCACGGTTGCCATGCAGGCGGTCATGACCGTGAAAAGTTCGGAGCGTGTCAGCGTTTCAAGATAGGGCCGTATCGGAAAAACCGCTTCGATCCCGACAAAGATGTTACTTGAAACCGAAAGCGCCTCGGCCCCGCTCAAACCGATCAGCCGTTTGAAGAGAACCGCAAAAAAACGGATAAGCGGCTGGATCCACCCGAGCCAATGGGCAAGCGACATGAGCGCGCTAAAAAAGATCACGGCCGGAAGCATCTGAAAGGCCATGAAAAACCCAAGCGACGCTTCCCCGGCCGGGCCCTTATCCCCGGGGCCGAGCGCCAAAACGCCGAAAAGAAAAACCGCGCCCTGGTTTGCAAACGAGAGTAGCTTGATCACGGCCTTGTTCAGCCACAAAAAAACCGCGGTGCTTTGGGGAAGCAGAAAAATCAGGCTCGCGAAAAAGAAATTCAGCGCGAGCGCGCCCAGAACGGTTTTCCAGGCTATCCTGCGGCGCGATTCCGAGCAAAGCCAGGCCATCGCGAGCACCGCGAAAATTCCAAACAATGACTGGATTCTTTCCATCAAGGTCTCGTCAGCTTTCGGATCATTCCGGAATGCCCGGGAAATTTTTTTAAAAGCTTCGCGCGTCGGCCGAGCTCAAAATCCCCGAAATCAAAACCCGGAGAGACCGTGCACCCCGAAAGGGTGCCGGCACCGGCTTTCGTTCCGTAGGCGCCAAACCATCGCCCGGCAGGGACCGTCACCTGAAACTGGCCCTGCCCCAGAGTTCTCATAACCGCTTTTCCGGTTTCCGGGTCAAGCATCCAAATCCCAAGCGGCGCGCCGGCGTAAAAGTGCCAAATCTCGTCGGCTTTAATACGGTGAAGCGCAGAAATACTTTCGGGCGGAAGAAAAAAATAAATGGCGGTCGCGGCATTTCGAATCCCGCGGGGAGTGCGGATTTTTTCCCGGGATCTGTAGAACTCCCGGTAATACCCGCCTTCCGGGTGCGGCGTCAGTTTCAAGCGCCGGACCCAGGAATCCCCCCTCGTGAGCTGCCGCTTCATCCTCATCCGTCAGGACAAAAGGCTCCGAAGCATCCAGGCCGTTTTTTCATGCACTTGCATGCGCTGGGTTAAAAGGTCAAGGGTTGCCTGATCCCGGGCGTTTTCGGCAACCGGAAAATTTGCTCGGGCCGTGCGGATAACCGCCTCATGCCCTTCGACCAAAGCTCGGAGCATGGCTTTATCTTTGAGGGGCCCCTTGCTCTCTTTAACCGAGCTTAGCGCCGAAAACTCCTCGTACGTTCCGGGCGCAAAAAAACCGAGCGCGCGGATGCGCTCGGCAATCACATCCACCGCCATCCAAAGCTCGTTATACTGCTGCTCAAACATCAGGTGCAGGGTTTGAAACATGGGGCCGGTCACGTTCCAGTGAAAGTAATGGGTCTTGAGATAAAGGGTGTAGGTATCCGCTAAAAAGCAGCGCAGCCCCTGGGCAATCTCCCGGCGCGCTTTTTCCGGAATCCCGATGTCGATCGCGAGTACGTTTCCTTTTTTCATGGCGTCATCCTCCAGGCTTCCGGGTTTTCTGAATTTCAAATTGTTTTATTTTAGCACAGCCAGCATCCCCATACTTCCGTCTTTTCTGTTGCGCCCAATGCCTCCGGCGTATTATTCTTTGAGTCCTTATGGGTCTTATCGGAGCCAATGAGCTCAAGAAAAAAGCGATGATCGCCTTGGACGGCCAGCCTTTTGTGGTGCTGGATGTCGTTTTCGCGAGCCCCTCGGCGCGCAGCTCTGCGGCCATGGTCAAAGTCAAGGTGCGTAACCTTCTGACCGGCGCGGTGCTGGATAAAAACTTCAAAACCGGGGAAAAGTTTGATGAGCCGGATGTCGAAATGCCCCCGGCCTCCTTTCTTTACGCCGACGTCAACGACTACCATTTCATGGATGACGCCTCTTACGAGCAATTTTCGATCCCGGTCGAGAAACTGAAGGACATCAAAGGTTATATTCGCGAAGGCCTTGCCCTGCAGGCCATGAAATATAACGAGGCCTATGTCTCCCTCGAGCTCCCCCCTTATGTGGAGCTCAAAGTCACCACCACGGAGCCCGGAGTGCGCGGAGATTCTTCGGGAAGTGTTCTCAAGCCCGCGACGCTCGAGACAGGCCTCCAGGTGCGCGTGCCGATTTACGTGAAGGAAGGCGATGTTGTGCGCGTCAACACCCAGACCGGAGAAGTCGCCGGGCGCGCCTAGTTTTCCAAAAGCCTTTTGTCGTCCGCGGTAAAAAAAATACTCCCAAATAAATTCTCTCGTTTTGAATTTTCCATACGGGGATAGTTTTCTTCGGAAGGTTTCTGCTTGGATTTATAAAACCTGGGCGCCTATAAAAATGGCGGAGAGTGGGAGATTCGAACTCCCGAGGGCGGCTTTCACCACCCCAACGGTTTAGCAAACCGTCGCCTTAGGCCACTCGGCCAACTCTCCATTAATGTTTCGACGATGGCGGAGAGGG
>JAHFHI010000099.1 GCA_023246995.1 Candidatus Omnitrophota bacterium | reverse complement strand
GATCACGGGAAGGGCCGTGAGCGAACCGGCGCCGAGATCGTCGCGCAGTTTTGCGGCTCTTTCAAGCAGGCGCGAGTGCAGATAAAAAACGTCCCCGGGATAGGCTTCGCGGCCGGGAGGACGCTGGAGCAGAAGCGAAAGCTGGCGGTAGGCCACGGCATGTTTGGAAAGATCGTCATACATGACCAGGGCATGCTTGCCCGTGTACATGAATTCTTCCCCGATGGCGCACCCTGCATAAGGCGCGAGGTACTGGAGCGGGGCCGGATCTTCGGAAGAGGCGCAGACGATGGTGGTGTATTCCATGGCGCCGTATTGAGCAAGCGTTTCAGCCAGAGCCACCACGCTCGAGAGCTTTTGGCCGATGGCAACATAAATACAATAAACGCCGCTTTGCTTTTGGTTCAAAATGGTGTCGAGCAGAATTGCGGTTTTCCCGGTCTGGCGGTCACCGATGATGAGCTCGCGCTGGCCGCGGCCGATCGGAATCATAGCGTCAATGGCCTTGACACCGGTCTGGAGCGGTTCTTTGACCGGCTGGCGCTGCACCACCGAGGGCGGCAGGGCTTCAATCGGACGCGTTGTCTCGGCCGGGATTGGGCCTTTGCCGTCGAGCGGCTGGCCCAGGGGATTGACGACGCGGCCTAAAAGGGCCGGACCCACAGGAACTTGGGCGATGCGTCCGGTGCGTTTGACCTCGTAGCCTTCTTTAATCTCGCGGTCGGAACCGAGGATCACGACTCCGACATTATTGGGTTCGAGATTAAGGGCAATCCCGTAGGTTTTGTCCGGAAAAGTGACAAGCTCACCGGCCATGACATCTTCGAGGCCGTAGACGCGGGCAATGCCGTCGCCGACTTGCAGCACATAGCCGACCGACTGCATCTGCAGCTTGCTTTCGTATTTCTGGATTTCTTTCTGTATGGCCTGCACGACTTCTTCGGGTTTGAGCATGGAGAGGACTCCTTAGATTAATCCATTAAACTTTGCCGTATCGCTTCGAGCCTGGCCCGGAAGCTGGCATTAATTTCGGAACCGTCAAAACGCAGGATAAAGCCGCCGATTAGGCCGGGGTCCGTCTTTTTTTGAAGACGGATTTCAAACCCGGTTTTACGTTTTAGAATAGCTTTCAGTTTTTCTTCATAAGCTTCCGGAAATTCGCGGGCACTGATCACCAGGACTTCCTGGATTCCCTGGTGCTTTTCAAAGGTCTTGTGGAATTCTTCCTGAATCGCGGGAAGTTCCCGGAAGCGCTTTTTGCGCACCAGGACCTTGAGGAACTCCGTCACAAGCGGTTCGGTTTCCGGGCCTAAAATTTTTTCAAGAAAATCTTCTTTTTCAGCAAGCGAGATCGTGGAATTGAGAATCAGATGCCCGATTTCTGGGTGTTTTTCCGTAAGCTCGCAGGCTCTTAAAAGAGCCGGATCGGTCTTTTCGAGAACGGACTTTTTGCGGGCCAACTCGAAGAGCGCGCGGCTGTAACGGCGGACGGCTCGAAGATCGATCATCGGTTCTTCTCAAGCTCCGTCAGGAGCTCGAGGACCTTTTCGTTCTGATTCTTGTCATCCCGCAGTCTTTCGCCGAGAACCCGCTCCGAAATATTGATGGCAAGATCCGCGATTTCACGACGCAGGCTCAATCGGGCTTTGGCCGTCTCGAGATCCAGATTCTCCTTAGCCTTGTCAAAAGCGGCCTGGGATTCCGTGCGGGCCTTGTCCTGGATTTCCCGGGCGATTTTGCGCCCCTCCTCGACCGCCAGCTGAATTTTACTGCGGGCCTCATCCTCGATTTTCTGAAGATGCGCCTGGTATTCGGCCTTGAGGGCCTCGATTTCTTTGCGGGCGTGATCGATTTTTTCAAACTCGCTTCTGATTTTTTCCCGGCGCAGCTCGAGAGACCGAAGCAGCGGTTTCCAGGCCATGAGCTTGAGCGTCCAGAAAACGATCACAAAGGCGATCAACTGGACGAGCACTTCGCCGAGCTGGATGTTGGCTTTAAAAAATTCCATGGGAACTTCCCTCCCCGTTCCTCTTCCCCGGCGCTTGCAAGCCGAAGTGCGCCGGAAAAAGTGTCCGGCTGATTAGATTTTCCCCATGAGTGAAAAGCCGAAGACGAGCGCGTAAAGTGTGAGCGCTTCGATCAGGGCGCATCCGGCCATCATGTTGACCAGGATCTTGGTGGAGGCCTCGGGCTGACGGGCCGTGGCGTCCATGGCCGCGGAAACCGCTTTGCCGAGCGCAAAAGCCGAAGCCATGGCGGTGAAGGCCAGTCCGAGGGGAAGCGCGAAGGATAATGCTGTTTGAGGTGTCATGTCGGGTGATTCCTTTCTTTAGTTAATGGGCATGAGCTGTTTCATGGGAAGGCCCGTTTCCTGCGGGGCTTCCGTGATCCTCATGCCCGTGGTTGTCATGGGGTAAAAGAAGAGAAATATAAACCGTCGAAAGAAGCATAAACACAAAAGCCTGGACCATGCTGAAGGCAATGGCCAGGACATTGGCGAAAATCTGGAAAAAGAAGGGGAGTCCCTTAAAAAGGACGTTCAGTTCGGCGAATTTATAAAGAAGCCGGTCTTCACTCGAAACGTTGGCGAAGAGACGCAGGGAAAGGCTCAAGGGGACGGCCACAAATTCGACCGTTAGATTGATCACCAGCATGAGCGGAATCAGCACCAGGCCAAAGAGATTCGAAGGGTTGCCGGCCATGTGTTTCAGGTAGTGTCCGAGCCCCTGGGCTTTGATGCCCGAAGCCTGCACATAAATCATGGTGGCAAGGGCCAGGGCAAGCGTTGTTCCCCAGGAAGAGGTCGGAGATTTAAAAAAGGGAATAAGGCCGCTCCAGTTCATGAAAAGAACATAGAGAAATACCGTTCCGAGATAGGGAATGTGCTCGCGGCCATGGCTGCCCAAAATGCCGGTGACAAAACCCTCGATGCCTTCCACCACGCTCTCGCAGAAATTACGCAAGCCTTCAGGGACCAGGCCTTCTTTTTTAGCCGAGCGGATAAAGGCCCAAAGAATCAAGGCGGCGGCCAAGGAAGAAAAAAGAACGTTTTCCCACCGGTGAAGGAAGTGCGCCCACCCCTGATCCGGAAAAAGCCGGCTTAAAACAGTGACAAAATTGGGGAGTTCGTGCTGGGCGTGTTTAGCCCCGTGATGCGCCACGGCTTGGGCGTGAGCGGCGGCTTCCAGGGCCTGTTCGTGCGCTTGATGCTCTTGCATGAAAGATTCTGTTTTTTCGTCAGGTTTCCGGTTCAATTGCTTGATAAGTTGATAGGACTGCCATCCCGAACCCGCCAGGCCAAGCCCCATGAGCAGCGGACTGACAAAAGCGGGGATCCCGGCTTTGATCAATGCCTGCCCGATGAGATAGCCGGCTAGGGGGCCGCTTACAAGGATCATAGGAAGCGTCAAAGCCACCCCAAGCATCCAGAATAAGCGGTAATTTTCGTTTTGGCCGGCCAAAGCAACCTGCGGCGGGATAAAAATCCCAAGTCAAAACAACACAAACACTTAGAAAAAACGGAGCGTTATTATCCAAAAACCCCCTCGGAATGTCAATATTTTTGAAGAAAGACCGATAAATAATTTACGATGAAAACGATTTCCGGGCTTTTGAAGATGGTTTTTTGGATTTTTGTGGGAGCCCTGGTCTTCCACAACTTTACGGCGCGGATGCTTCTTCAAGCCGGGCTTGCCTACAAACTCGGCACCGGCGTTGAGGTTGACAGCGCCCGGGTTGATTTTCTCCGCAGCCGGGTCATCTTTCAGGATATTGAAATCAAGAATCCCGAAGGTTTTCCGCAAGGAATTCTGGCGCGAATACCAAAAATTTCCATGGATTTTGATATCGCGTCGCTTGGCGCCAAGACTCTTCGTTTTAAGAGTGTGGAGGTTGAGGCAAGCGAAATCCGCATCCTGCATCAACCCGACGGGCGTCTTAACCTGCTTGCTCTAAAGGTCTTTGAGAACAAATCCCGGCCGCAGGAAAGCGGCGCCATGAAGGTCTATATAAGCAATCTAGTCCTGACCCTCGATAAAGCGGTTTATCTTGATCTTTCAAGGCCCGGAACCGGAAGCAGGGAGAAGGTTTTTGACCTCGGGATGCGGCGCATGGTTTACTGGAATGTGCGCAAACTTGGGGACATTGCCGAGATCATCGGCTGGGAAACTTTAAAGCGGATGGGGCTCTCAAGCCTTAGCGGGGGAGTCCTTGACCGAATCCGCGAAGAGCTGGGCGATTTTTTTGATCCCCCCAAGCTTTTGCGGCCGGCCTTTTCTTAAAGAAGCCCTCTTTAAAGAGTTTCCTTGGACTTGAGGGTGAGGTCCGGAGCGAATTCATAAACGATCGGCACTCCGGTCGGAATGTTCAGTTCAAGAACCTGTTCGCGCGTCATTCGGTCGAGTTCCATCACAATCGAGCGAAGGCTGTTGCCGTGGGCCGCAACAATTACATTTTTGCCGTCCCGGATATCCTTCAAAATATGTTCCCTGAAATAGGGCAGTGTGCGCGCGGCCGTGTCTTTGAGGCTTTCTCCGCCTGGGCCCGGAGGCGCCACATCATAGCTTCTGCGCCAAATATGAACCTGTTCATCGCCGTATTTCTTGGCGGTCTCGGCCTTGTTCAGGCCCTGCAGATCCCCGTAATGCCGCTCGTTTAAAGCCTGGGCGCGCGTGATGGGAATCCCTGTTTTCCCGGCTGTTTTCATGGCAATATCCAGAGTATCCATGGCCCGTTTTAAAACCGAGGTGTAGGCCTTGTCGATGTTAAAACCTTTCAGTTTTTTGCCGGCCTCTTCAGCTTCGCGGCGGCCTTTATCGGAAAGCTCAACATCCACCCAGCCGGTGAAACGATTTTCGAGATTCCACTGGGATTCCCCGTGGCGGATCAAAATGAGCAGTGCCATGATTGCCTCCTTAGCTTGATAGTCAAAGGGCGGGATTATAGCATAAGAGCACCGAACAAAACTCTTATGCGCTGCAAACGTGTATTCCTTTGGGCTTCTTCGTTGTGTCGGCCCAAAAGTGTTCAAGGTGCCGAAGGGGGTACGTTTCCGCGCTTTCTGTCCGCCGCGCCTGCGAAGACGGGAGCTTCCAGCACTCGCGAGCGTGTCGAAAATAGGATGTAGCGAGCTTGAATCTCTTTGGACCATGAGTTTTCGTGATCCCGAGTCTTTTTTTGGATGCGAATTTGACAGGTCTCTCGGGGGTCTCTATAATTCCCGAACGTTTGTCACAAAGCGCGCGGGCATAGCTTAATGGTAAAGTCCGAGCCTTCCAAGCTCGTCATGCGGGTTCGATTCCCGCTGCCCGCTGTTTAACTTTAAAAGGCCGGACCGCGCTGATTTTGATTTCACGCGACTTGCCTCAAAAATGTCGACTTCTATTTTTTTCTCTGGGATGCATGAATTTTTTCCGACGCGGATTATTTTTTCTCGAATATCTCATATTCCGGGCGTTGGCTTGGCTCGTCAATTTGTTCCCACTGCCGGCGCTTCATGGGTTTGCCAAGGCCGCGGGGGCCCTTCTTTATAGCCTTCTTCCCAACCGGCGCCGGATTGTTCTAGAGAACCTCCGCGCAGCTTTCGGTGATCAAATGTCTGAAGCCCAGATCCGGAAGACCGCCGTGGACTCCATGAGCCACATGGTTTTGGTCGCTTTGGAATTTGTGAGAATCCCTAAGTTTTTACGCCGCCGGGACATTACCTGGGAAATCCGAGACCGGGAGAATCTGATGCGGGCCTGGGAGAAAAAAAGAGGTGTTGTTATTCTCGCGGCTCATTTAGGCAACTGGGAGCTCCTTGGTTTTGCTTTGGCGCAAAGCGGCATTCCCTTGCATGCGGTCGGAAGGCCTGTTAAGAACCCCTATGTTTCGGCCTATATTTTAAAGTTGCGGAGCCTTGGCGGAATTGTCAATTTG
>JAHFHI010000098.1 GCA_023246995.1 Candidatus Omnitrophota bacterium | reverse complement strand
GGAACCCTCGCGCAGCCAGGTTTTGTCAGACGCCATGTTCATACCGGGTTGCCCATTCGAAGCGCGATTCTCCGTGCGGCTTCTTCGCGCCGCGGCGGCGCGCGAAGCCAAGATTTCTTCCGCGTGCTCGTGGTCGGAGGTTCGCAGGGGGCGAGTGGCTTAAATAAGCTGATGTTTAAAACTTTTTCAGGATTTACGGATGAAGAAAAGGCGGGGATTGCCGTTACACATATTGCGGGGCATTCGGATGTTGAATGGCTGCGCGAATCCTATGACCGGGCTGCTATCCGCCATGAAACTTGTGCCTTCCATGAAAACATGCAAACCTTATACGGGGAGGCGGATCTGGCCATTACGCGCGCCGGTGCGAACACTCTTTTCGAACTCGCTCTTTTTGGGGTTCCGTCTGTCGTGATTCCTTATCCGCACGCCGACGGGCACCAGAAAGCCAACGCCGAATACTTTGCCTCCCGCGGCGGACTTCTCATGAAAGATCAGCACACGGCGAGTCCGGAATGGCTGCGGGAGCAAATCCTTCAGCTGCGCCGGGACGCCGGCCAGCGCGATCGGCTTTCGGCCAAGATTTCGGAGATGGCATTTCCGGACGCCTCCGAGCGCCTTGTGGACCTGGCCGAAGAACTGGCCTGGAAGGAGAAGACATGTCTGCTATCGACCTCGATCTGATCGCAGGGGTGCGGCACGCTTATTTTATAGGGATCGGAGGGGTGGGCATGAGCGCCCTCGCCCGGGTACTGAAGTACCGGGGGCTTCAAGTATCGGGCTCGGACTCGCGCCCTGGCGCGACGGTTCAGGAGCTCAAGCGCGACGGCCTTCAGGTTCATATCGGCCAGACCGTCCCGGCTCTTTCCGACGCGGATCTTGTGATTTATTCCTCGGCCATCCATGCTTCCCATATCGAGCTCGAAGCGGCCCGAAAGGCCGGAATTAGAATTCATCACAGGGCCGAGATCCTCTCAAGCCTTCTCAATCTGGCCAAGACTTCGATTGCGGTCACCGGCACTCACGGAAAAACGACCACTTCTTCGATGATCTCCCTTGCGCTCTCCGAGCTGGGCAAGAACCCCACCTGTCTTGTCGGCGGGGAGGTGCTCAACCTCGGAACCAATACGGTGCCCGGGAACCCGGATCTGTGGGTTTCCGAAGTCGATGAAAGCGACAAAAGCCACGAGCTTTACGCGCCGAATTACGCGGTGATGACCAACCTCGAAGAGGATCACATGGACAACTACCGCGATTTTGAGGAGCTCAAAGACTCCTTCCGCCGGTATTTTTCCAATCTCCGCAATCCCGGGCTTTTGGTTTATTGCGAAGACGACCCCGTGTTAAAGAGTCTTGTCCTTGAAAGCGCCAAGCCGCGTTTGAGTTTTGGACTTTCAGAGCAGGCTGATTTTTCGGCCCAGAATATCAAGCTGACCGATTTTGGGTCCGAATTCGATCTTTATGAAACCGGTTTTTTTGCGGGGCGTATCCGGTTGAGTGTCCCGGGTTTTCATAACATCACGAACGCTCTCGGGGTGATCGCGGTTTTAAGCCAGCTCGGCATTGATCCTTTGGAAACGGCCGGTGTTTTGGCGCGCTTTCGCGGGGCGAGACGCCGCCTTGAAGTGAAGTGGGACTCCGACGGGCTCATGGTGATCGACGACTACGCGCATCACCCCACCGAGGTCCGCGCTTCCATCCGGGCCCTGCGTTCCATGGGCCGCCGGCTGACGGTGATCTTTCAGCCTCACCGTTACAGCCGGACCCGGTACTTTTTTAAGGCCTTCGGGCGTGCCTTTGACGAGGCCGATGAAATCATCCTGACCGACATCTACGGGGCCGGTGAAACCAACTGCGAAAATATCAGCGTCAACGCAATCTATGAAGAGATCCTGGCCGCGGGGCATCCGAAGGTTCAGGTCTTGGGCAAACAAACCATTTTAAAGTACCTCGCCAGCCGGCCTGAAGCCGGCGGCGTGATCGCCTTTCTAGGGGCCGGAGATATCGGAGAACTCGCCGATGAATTCACCAACCGTTTTAAAAACGTTACTGCGGCCTGAAGTCCGCCTCGCCCAGTACTGCACCATGCAGGTCGGAGGTCCGGCCCGATGGTTTGCAGAACCCTCGAGTGAGGAGGAACTCTCCGATCTTGTTGAATATGCCCGCCGGGAAAATATCCCCTTTAGGATCCTGGGGAAGGGCTCCAATGTGATTTTCTCGGACGCCGGGTATAACGGCCTTGTCATCACCCTCATCCATTTCGAGCAAAACCGCATTCTCTTTGATGAAGGCGCGATGCAGGTGAGAGCCTCGGCAGGGATCTATCTTTACAGGCTTGTGCTCGCCTTGCGCGACCGCGGCTTCGGCGGTGCGGAATTTCTGGCCAATATTCCGGGCACGCTCGGGGGCGCTCTTGTCATGAACGCGGGCTTCAGTCGTTTTGAGGGCCAAAAAAACGAGATTGCCGATATCGTCCGGGAGGTGCGGGTGATGAACCCGGACGGCTCCCGTGAAACGCTTGTCGGCGAGGCGCTCCAATTTTCCTACAGGCGCTCGAATCTCGAGGAGCGCATCGTTTTGGAGGGGACGCTTCAGCTATGGCGGCGTCCGGCGGAAGAAATTCAACAGGAAGTGCGGATGAATTTTGAGTATCGCAACGGCAAACAGGATCTGAAACATCCCAGCTCGGGTTCGGTGTTCAAAAATCCGCCCGCACCCTGGCCCTCGGCGGGGCGGTTGATCGAAAAACTCGGTTTGAAAGGCCTGCGGGTCGGCGATGCGATGGTCTCCGAGAAGCACGGCAATTATTTTATTAATGCCGGGCGCGCCTCTTGCGCGGATATGGAAGCTTTGCTTGAGAAAGTTCAGAAAGCGGTCGAGGCGGGTGCCGGGGTCCGGCTTGAGCCGGAAGTTCGCTTTATCCGTTCCGAAAATCTATTGATTTAAGAGCACCTAGCATTTTTGAGGGATTGCGTTGCGGGTTTTAACAGGGAAATTTTTTAAAGCCCCCGAGAATTTTCGCTCTTTGAAGGTGGGCGTGCTCGCGGGCGGCTCTTCAGGGGAGCGGAGTGTCTCGCTAAGATCCGGGCGTGCCGTTCAAAAGGCTTTAAAGCACGCGGGGTTTAATACCCTGTGGCTTGATCCGGCGCGAGGCGGCTTGCGGATCGAGTCCCTTGCCCGCATTGACGTCGCCTTTCTGGCGCTCCATGGCAAGGGGGGCGAGGACGGAAGTCTTCAGGGATTTCTCGAAGATCGGGGGATCCCTTATATAGGATCGGCCCCAAAGCCAAGTCTTCAGGCCTTTGATAAGGGGCTTTCAAAGAGAGTTTTTGAGAGGTTCAAGGTTCCGACCGCCGCCTGGACGGTCTTAAAGGGTGACTCTCTTGAAAAAAAAGCGCGGGAATTTCCGGCTCCTTTTTTTATAAAGCCCATTCGAGAGGGATCGAGCATCGGGGTTTTTGAGATTCGTGACGCCTCGCGCCAGATGGCGCGGATCCGAAGCGCGTTCAGGCGTTACGGGGCGCTTCTGGCCGAGCGCAAGATCGAGGGGCGTGAATTTACCGTGGGAATTCTGGGAAACCGGGCTCTCCCCGTAATTGAGCTCAAGCCCAAGCGTACTTTTTACGATTATAAGGCTAAATACACGAAGGGCATGACCGAATACCGGGTGCCCGCCCCCGTGAGTGCGGCGGTGAGGCGCAGACTTCAAAGGGTAGCCTTGAAAGCCCACCGGGCTCTTGGGTTGCGTGATTTTTCGCGCGTTGACATGATGGCCGACTCAAAGGGGCATCTTTATGTGCTTGAGGCCAACTCGATTCCGGGTTTTACCGAGCTTAGCCTGCTGCCCAAGGCGGCCAGGGCCGCCGGGTGTTCGTTTGAGGAATTATGCTTCACGCTTGTCAAATGGGCCTATGAGCGCTCTTTACGGAGCGGCGTCGGTTTAAAGAACCGAATTTAAGGATTCCGGAAAAGGAAATTATGGCACGCAAAAAACGCAAGAAAACCTCAAAGGACGGCGGATTTTTTACCTTTCTCGGCAAGGCGCTCGGGGCTGTCAGTAAGGGGGTTTTTAAGGCCCTTCCTCTAGGCTTGGCCATTGCATCCGGGGGGGCTATTTTTATCGGAGTGAGGGACGCGCTTTATGCCGATCCGTTTCTCGCGATTCGCAGCGTTCTGGTTGAACCTGCCGACGCGCTTTCGGCACCGCAGAGGACAAGGCTTGAGAGTATGCTGGTCGGTCAAAACATCCTGACCGCGGATTTAAAGAAAGCCGCACAGGATCTTGAGGTGGACCCCGGCATTCAGACCGCGCGGCTGGTTAAGAATATTCCCGGCGCCGTAAACGTTCTGGTCACGCGCAGAAAACCCATGGCTTTTATCCGGTTTTCACCGGGGGGGCGCTACGGCATGATTTCCGAGGACGGCGTGATTCTTGAAACGGTCGCCCCGAAGGATGCGACCGGTCTTTTAATCGAAGCCTACGAATGGGGAATGCCGCCCCAACCGTCGCCCGGCGGGCGCCTCAAACAAAAAGGATTTCACGAGGCCATGGCTTTTGTGAAAGTCTTTCAGAATTCCGCGCTGGCCCGCCGGGAGATCCTCACCAAAATCATGCTCGACCGGATCGGAAACGTCAGTATCGTTCTCGGGGAGGGTCCGGAAATCCGGCTTGGGCGAAAGCCCCAGGAGCGTTTTGACGCGTTGGGTAAAGCCGCGGCGCTTCTCGAAGGGGAGGGGCGGAAAAATATGGAATACGTTGATTTGCAATTTGAAAACGTTATCGTTAAACAAAAAAGGGGAGCTCAATGAGTCCAGTGAGAACGGGGCAGAGTGAAAAGGTTATTTACGTGGGGCCCGACAGGATCGCCGCTTTTGAGGGGATTCTCGACGGCCGCCAGATCCGCATCCGCGCCGTCCGTTCTGAAAAAAATCCGGAAGGCTTTGAAAAAGGCCTCGTCTCAAATTTAGAACGGGCCGCGGCTTCCCTCGGACGTCTTGCGGGGGCGATGTCCCCTAAAGGGCCCGAGCAAGGACTCTCGGCGAGTGTGGTTCTTGGCAATCCGCGGCTTAGAACCTTTGGCTTCTCAAGCTCCCAGTATTTTCAAGGGCTGGAGCGGCCCGTCACGCCGCAGGAGATCCGCTCCATCGTGCGCCAGACCCGCAGCGTTGCGACGCTCCCGCTTTCGGAATTTGTTCTTCAAGCCCTTCCGGAGTCCTTTCTGGTCAACGATATGGAGAATGTGGCCAATCCCCTTGGCCTTGAGACCCGCCGTCTCGGGGTTACGCTCAAGTTCCACACCATGGATTTTCAGGATTTCCGAAATCTCACGAAGGCTTTTGAAGGAGCCGAGGTCGACGTCGAAGAGTATTTCCCCAAAACGCTCGCGATTTCGGAAGCCGTACTGACCGATCCGGAGCGGGAGAACGGGACGGTTATCATTGATCTTGAAGACGAAATGGTAAGCCTGATTGTCTGGAAAAACGGAAACATCCTTGACACGAGAATTCTTGACCCGGGCACGCAGGCGCTTCATGCCCAGATGGCCCAGGCCTGTCAGATCGAGCTTACCGACGCGCTCAAATTAAGGGAGATTTACGGGTCTCTGGAAGCCCGGGATTTCGCAGAAGAGTTAATTCCGCTCGTGGAGCGCGGCGTAAGCGCGCCCCGGCGCATCCGCCGCCAGATTTTTCACGAGCAATTTCTCGAGCACGCGGAGAAATGGATGGGGTGGTTTTTTGCGGCGGCCGATGATTTTGCCAGGGAAAGGCGCGTGCACGATCCCCATTTGATTTTGACGGGCAGCCTTTCTTCGATGGACGGACTTCTGGAGTTTATGCAAAAAAAGTTTTCGCGCTCGGCCCGTCTCGGCACTCCCAGGCAGATTGAAGCCGCCCCCGAGATTTTGACCGATAGCGCCCTTGCTCCGGGCCTCGGAATGTACCG
>JAHFHI010000097.1 GCA_023246995.1 Candidatus Omnitrophota bacterium | reverse complement strand
GTAATCCTGTCTTATTACTTAAATGATATCGACTCCGCGGCCGAGCGTCTTGGCTATCGCGCGCCGAGCCGCGTCGCAGAGCCGCCGCGCTGGCTCCAGCCGCTGGTTTACCGTTCCTATCTTTTTAATTACCTTTACTGGAGATGCTATCGCTTCTCGGCGAAGCGTTTTCTCGGAGCGGGATACTGGGAAAACTTAAAAAAACTTTACGGCGATCCGCTTGTGCTGAAAAGCCACGCGCAGGAGATTCTCGAAATTATCCGCTATTGCGAGAAACAAAATATCCGGCTTATCGTGGTGATCTTTCCCCACCTGCGTTACCCTGCCGAGAGCAGCCCTTTTACCCGGATCATCGCGGATTTTCTAAAAAGCCAAAGCGTGGAAACCCTGAATCTTTCGGATTATTTTTCCGGAAGGCCTTTTCAATCTCTCATGGTCAACAGCCAGGACAGCCATCCGAATGAAGCCGTACACCGGGAAGTGGCGGAACTTTTGCGCAAACAGCTTACCGGCTGAAATGGCGGGGACTTTTTACGCGGCCGCGGCCGTGGCCTGGCGGGCTTCGTAGGCAAGCGTAATGGCCCGGACAAATTCCCAGAGGCGGTCCCTGTCAATCAGGATCTGGCCGTTCTGGTCAAACTTTACGACCTGCTGATAATTCTTTTCGCTCAAAAGCGCGGCTTCAAGAAGGGCTCTCTGAACATCCGGACTTTTTAAATCCGCGGCGGTTTTGACCCGTTCGGAAGATGAAACCCGCAACCCCTCAAGAGCCTCGGTCAGCAGCACCGTCACTTCAAAAAGCTCCTGTCCCTGAAGACCCTCGCCTCCCGTGGCCCGTACCGGAATAAGATTTTGGAGCGCAAGCGCTCCGCCCTCCCCCATCAGAACCGGCATCTTGGCGCCGTTATCGGCCGCGAGATTTCCGCGCCAGGTTTCAAGATTAGCGCTCTGGCGGTTAAGCCCCTTGACTGAAATTTTGTTGACGTCCATCCGCTTTGAAAAATAAGCGGTCATGATTTTTGAGAGAAGCTCTTTGGCCTCCGCGGTCTCAAAAATCTGTCCGACCTGCGTTTCGGCGCCCGGAAGATCAAAAGCCAGGACAAGTGATTTATCGGGAGCCGCCTCAAGCATGGCCTGAAGCGCTTTACCGTACCAGTCAAGAAAGGCGTCCCAGTGACTTTGCGTGAACTCCGCGCTTGTTTGCGCCCTGCCGCTTTCTTTTAACTGCGCCACGCTGGCCCGGACCGCCTCAATAAAGGCATTGACCCCATTGGGGCCCCGGACGGTGACCTGATAAACCTTGCTGCTCAAGGGCGCGACCTCAAGGCCCGGGGTCTCCTCCACGATCGCCTTGACCACTTCCTCGGCCACCTGCCTCACCTCGGAACGGACAAGCACGGGCGGGGCTTGCGCCGCGGCCTGCGGCTGGACCGGCTTCAGGCTGTAGCCGTACAAAATCGGATGGGCCATAAAAAAATTGGGGTGACGTTCCTTGATGAGGGCCACAATCTCGGCTTTTCTTTCAGGACTCAACCGGGCCCATATTTTCCCAAAAAGGTAATGCTGCATTTCGTGGGTATAAACGGTTTGGGGCTTCAGGGTTTCTTCGTCCAGGTCGCTATGCGGCAGCATAAAAACGATATCGCGGCTGACGAGTCCTTCCACCTGATTCTTTGCCCTTTGCCCGGTGCGTTCACGCACCTCCTCTTCGGTGGCCGTGCCGTCCGTAACGCCTTGCTGAAATTCCGCGAGCAACTCGGACTGGTACCAGGCGGATTGACGGATTTCGGGTGGCAGAAAACCAAGCTCCGCCAGGAGATCAATGTCCTGCTTATAGTAGCGAAATTCGAAAGCTCCCCGGCGGATGGTCCTGGCTTCGCCCTGCTCGACCATCTCCCCGATCAGATAAGCGAAAAATTCGTTCACGGTCTGTTCATCCATTTTATCCTGGTCCTCGAACTCCAGCTTCCACTCTTCCTGGCTTACGGAAGGCCGGTTTAAGAAAAGAATATCCTTAGTCAGGGCAAAGCCAGAGGCCTCGGGGTGCAAAAGCTGCCATTGATAGATATTGGAGCCAAGGGCATTGCGCAGAAAATCAGCTTTGTCAAAACCCTGGGGGACCAGCATCAAATGATCGGACCGCTCGCGCGCGGCCTCATCCTCGGACTTCGAAGGTCTGACGACATTTTGGAATTCAAAAAATTGAAGAACCGTTTGCTTAAAATCCCGCCAGAGCTCTCTGGGCGCCTCAAAACCCAGCATGCGGGCGTAACTTTTTTGAGCCTTCCCGATGCCGGATTCGATGAGTGTTTGAATTTGAGCCGGTTTAACGTAAAAGCCAAGGGCATTTTCTTCCATCATGGGGGTGGGAAGAGAAATGAAATAATCCCTAACCCTTCCGTCCTCGCCGAAAATCGCAACTACTCGAAGCCCGCTGTCGCCGACTTTCGTCCCCCTCTCCACACTCATCGTGGCAATTTTATACATATAGGCTTCTCCGCCCAGGACCCCCGCATCCTCGACGCGCACGGGCTCTTCCAAGGCAAAACCGAAATCTTTTCCCATGATCGCGAGTTCAAAAAACGCGGATGTCAGGGCCTCGTTCAAATTCGCTTTCAGCCCCTGATCGCGCCTGTAAAGCTCGTTTAAGCCGACGGGTTCAATCGAAACGACAAATTGCGTCACCGCATCCATATCCGTGGTGCCGGTGCGGTTCATGACTTCTAAAATAAGATCGCTCACCTCAAAACGTTTTAAGGATTCCTGCACCAGAAGTTGATTGCCCAGCCTCTCAAGCAATTCGGTTTTCATCCCGCGCAGGGCCTCCTGCAAACCAGGGTCCGCGATGCGCTCAAGCGCCGCCTCATAACGGGCATCCTGGGAATAGTCAAACACCGCCTGATCCACCGGCGCCCGCACCTCGGAACGGGCGTTAGCAAGCACACTCTCTTGAAAAGGCACGGGCTGGGCTTCTAAAAATTGGGCGATACCGGTTGTTCCTTGCCCAGCGTTCGCCCGTTGATACTGAACCTGCAGTTTTAGCGCATAGCCAAATTCAGGATCTCTCGGCTCGACTTCGGCGGCAAACCTTTCCAGCTGTGTTAATTCCTCACCAGACAAAGAATCTTTCAGAAGCCCTTTCAGATTTTCGGGCATCCGGAAACTATACAAACGAAAGACATCCTTACCGTTCGCACCGGTCACTCTCAGGGCAAAATCAATAAAATCATTCCCCCTCGCTCGGCCGAGAGGTGTTTGCGCGATTACGGAATGCGGGACAAACGCCAGGGGAACTTGCAGATCCTCAATTTGGCGGGTGGCCAGAAACTCGGGATGATCCTTTAGAAATGCCCCCATTATGGCACGGGTTTTTTGCTGTCCGGCAACCGAGCTGACCCTGTCGGCATGGGGTAAAAGCGCTGCAAGAAGGGCTGCATAGGCTCCCGCATATCCCTTCCCGGGATCCGCGCGAAGGGTCTCGACTGCGGCCCCGGTCAAATTAACGGTCTTAATCTTAAGCATTTTGGTTTCAGGGGTATAGGCAAATTCCATTTTGTTGCCCATAAATCCAAACGGGCTTTCATCCGGGTTGGCCGCCGCGAAGGATTCCCGGGTCTCCGTGACATAAATTTCGACCTCTGTTTCGCCGCGGCGGTAGACCGCATCAAAGGTCCTGGGATTGCCGTTTGAATCCTTTAGCGTAAAGTTTTTTCTCAAGGATGCCTGCGCTCCCAACTGGGGAAGAATGCTCTGGAGATCCAGACTCGCGGCATTTTCAATCTTGGGAACGGAAAGAGTCCTCACCTCCGAACGGGGGCCGATTTCTTTGAGAAAAGCTTGGGCGGCTTCAAGAGTTGCCGGAGAAGGGTTGTCGCGCAGGTCGTTTACAAGCCTGGTCGCCTTCGCTTCCTCGCTTTCCTCGTCGTTTTTCTTCTCGGTCGATAGCTTGTCGCGCAGCACGAGATCGATCAACTGGGAGGACACCGCTTCGATGACGGCCCGCTCCCCCCAGCCCGCGATGGGGTCGATCTGCTCTTGGAATTTTTTAGCAAGGCTGTCCTCATTATTTTTATCGCTTTGATTAAAACTTTCAGTCATTTGCACCAAGAGATTAAGAGTCGCGAACCTGTCTTTATAAACAGCTAACCCTTCAGTCCCCAGGTTCATCGCATTTTTGGCATCCCGCAAAGCCTGGCGGAAAAGAGAAAGCGCCCGCTGAACGACAAACTGACCGTCCCTGATCGTCATGAGCTCTACCCTTATTTTCCTCTTTTGCTCCTGATCTTGGTCTTCGTCGGAGCGTAGTGACGGGGCATAAAAAATCCGCTTCGTTCTGTCTTCGGCGTTTTCCTCCACGGTATAAGTAAGTTCAAGCGCCCAGGCTTTGCCGTCTTGAAGAAGCCATCCGAGTTCGGTTTGGCTCAACCATTCATTGGCAATCGTGTCATGGGGGGCCCGCGATATCTCGACATTGACGATCAGTTTTGTCCCCAGCTCGGCGGCGAGCATCGCCTGGCTCTCAAGAAATAGCTGGCTTTCACTTTCCGTCGCGCCCCCTTCCAGCTCCACCGTTTTGTCCATAAGCCTGGCTTCCACTCCTTCGGGAAGCACAATCACGCGCCGCAGGGCTTCAGGCAGATGCGCCACCCGGGGATCATTTTCCTGCGTCCGCACTTCGGATCGGGGCGCCGCCGTGACCACGCTCTCGGCCCACCAGGCAGGCGCGCCTTCCGAAGGAATTTCCTGGTAAGACACATAATTGAGCCGGGGATCGAGCGCGGGCCGGTATCCAAAAAAAAGAACCGGAGGATCCGAGACGGATTTTGTAAAATTCAGCGTATCGGGAAGCGAAGCTAAATAAAAATCGTCGAAGGCATTCTCATCTTCGTGGTAAATCTTGTATTGCCCCCCGAAATTTTCAAGGGCTAGACCGCTGTAGCCGAGATCCTTCCCTTTTTTGAGTAAATCCGCGTATTTGACGCTGCCCTTTCCGGTGACCGAAATACCGGGATCCCCGCCCACCATGATTCGGGTCTCCCCGCCGGGAGCAAGCACCCGGTAAATTTCCTCGATCGCACCCAGACCGTCTTTGACATAGCGCATGGATTCGACAGAGACAATGCTGTGAAATTTCGAGCTCCACTCCCGGGGCATGCTGTTGACCGGACCTATCCAGGGCACAACAGCCCCGTTTTGAACAAAAGCGTCCCAAAGCAGCCTTCCTGTTTTGTCATCGCTCGTTGAAATCTCCCGGGCCACGATGTCCACACCGTAAAATCGGTACTGCCCCTTCAAAGCGTTTGCCAGTTCGGCCGCGGCTTGGGCCATTTCTTCTTCGGATTTGAAACGGCTTTCCAGGAGTTTTGCCCCCAATTCGGGGAAGGCGTTGGCGCCGACCACAATGGCAAGACTCAAAACTCCATAGCCGCGGCCCATGCCCACATCCAGCAGTTCAAGCGGATTTTCCGGCCGGAGATGTCCCTCCTGAATAAGTTTTTGGCGTAATGCGGGGATGGCTTGGTAAAGGTAGTTGCCGCTCGCGAATCCGGTCAGGCTGTCGTAACTTTGCTCCCCGCTTACACCGTTTAAAAGCGAACGCAGCGGAAAACCCTCGGGCGCAACGACTCCGCGGTTGGTGATATTGAGCTGGGACCATGTGGATGACGCGTAATCGGATTCGGCGGCTCTGGAAAGCGCTGCCCGCTCGGGATCCTGCCGCCAGGTGTCGAAATAATAGCTTTCCATGGCTTCGCGCGCCGATGGGGCTTGCGGTGCGGTGCGCACTTCCGAACGGGCGCCCGCCAGACTTTCAAGAGCGGCGGCGATATTTCCATACTGCGGATGGCTCGCGGCCAATTCAAACGTGGATTGGCCCGGCCTTTGCCAAAGATCCGTGAAAGCCTCGACAAATTTTTTCGATCTCCAGGGATCTTGAAAATGCTGATTCAGCTTGTCGGCAATCTCGCTTCCGCGCCCGAAATAACCCT
>JAHFHI010000096.1 GCA_023246995.1 Candidatus Omnitrophota bacterium | reverse complement strand
TTTGAAAGCGCGGCTTTCACTTCGGTTTCGCGGGCCTTGTTGGGGACGTAGTCAAGATCACAAGCGGGATCCGGCTCTTCATAATTGATGGTCGGCGGAATCAACCGGTCACGCATGGCCAGCAGGCATACCACCGCTTCGACGGCACCCGCGGCCGCGATCATATGGCCGAGCATGGATTTAATTGAACTCACCGGGATTTCCCAGGCCCTCGGGCCCATGACTTTTTTAATCGCCAGGGTTTCAATGGCGTCATTGACCGCCGTGGCCGTGCCGTGAGCATTGATGTAGTCAATATCCTCGGGCCCAAGCCCGCTTTTCTCAAGGGCAATCTCGATGGCCCGCCGCGCGCCGCGGCCCTCGGGGTCCATATCCGTCATTCGGTAGCCGTCAGCCGTGGAGCCGTAACCGGCGAGCTCGCCGTAAATCCGCGCGTTACGGCGAAGGGCATGGGAAAGCTCTTCCATGATAACAACGCCCGAGCCTTCAGCCAGGACAAAGCCGTCACGCTGACGCTCAAAAGGCCGGGACGCTTTTTCAGGTTCCTCATTACGCGTCGAAAGCACGGTGAGCAGACTGAAACCCGAAACCCCCAAGGGATAAATCATGGAGTGCGAGCCGCCCGACATGACAATATCCGCGTCACCCCTGCGAATCCACTCGTAGGCTTCTCCGATGGCCTGGCTTGAGGCCGCGCACGCGGTCAGACAATTGGATACGGGTCCCCGGATGTCGAACCTCCGGGCCAGATGGCTTACGGTCATGAAGGGCTGGGATTCGAGCTCCCGAATGCCGTTCATGTGCTGGACCGAACTTTTCACGTAACGGGACTTGTCGACCGCTTCGCCGCCGCCGGCAGGGGCCAGAGAATCGCTTAAAGTCTCCACAAACGAATTAAAATCCAGACCGCTGTCGCCGGCCCCGAAATAAATGCCGAACCGCTCGGGGTTCATGTTGAAGGGGCGGAGATGGGAATCCCTGAAAGCCTCCTCGGCCGCCTGAAGCGCGAAAAAAGTGCTGCGACTGGCCTGTTTCAGCGCGGGGTCGCGCCATTTCCAACGCTCAAAATCAAATCCCCGAACCTCGCCTGCGATGCGTGTGGGAAATTCACTCGCGTCAAAAAGCGTGATCGGCCCGACCCCCGAGCGCCCCATGAGAAGCCCGGACCAGGTTTCCCGCACGGAAAGGCCGAGCGGCGTTACGGTCCCGATTCCGGTAATCACCACGCGGCGGTTCATGGCTTTTTCAAGACGAGCGCGGCATTTTGGCCGCCAAAACCGAAGGCATTGACAAGCACTGCGCGGCCCTCAAAAGGCTTGGGTTTTTCGGTGACAAACGGCAGATCACATTCCGGGTCCGGATTCTCGAGATTGGCAAGCGGCGGCACAACGGATTCATGCAGCGTCAGCACTCCGGCCGCGGTTTCCACACCGCCCGCCCCGTAAATGAGATGCCCGGTGATGGGCTTCACGCCGGTGACGAATTTTCGATCAAGCGAAGGCCCGAAAACCGATTGCAGGGCAAGCGCCTCCTGCACGTCCTCTTCCGGAATACCGCTCCCGTTGGCCACAATAAGATCCACTTCGGAAGAATCCATGCGCGCGTCCTCAAGAGCGCGGCTCATCGCGACCCTTTTCCCCGCGTAGTCTTCCTTGGCCGAAGGATTGAAATTAAAATCCGAGGAAGACCCGTAGCCGGCGATTTCCCCATAAATTCGGGCGCCCCTCGCGCGGGCGTGCTCATACTCCTCCATCAGGATAAGCCCGGCTCCCTCGCCCACCACAATGCCGTCCCTGCGCCGGTCAAACGGGCAATAAGCACTGCCGGGATCCTCCCGGTGGTGCGATAAAAGTCCCAAAAGGTGAAAACGTGAAATGCCCATAGCATTCAGTTTGGAGTCCGTGCTCCCCGCGAGCATAATCTCGGCGTCGCCGCGCTGAATGACATGAAAGGCCTCGCCTACGGCCTGCAGACCTGCCGCCGAAGAGGTGGTGACGGTGTTGCTCGGGCCGAGCAGATTGTGAGCAATTGAAATATGGCAGGCGGGCATGTTAGGAAGATATTTCAGAAACCAGAGTGGAAAGAAGCTCCGGATTCCCTCGCGGCCGAACTTCTTCATATCAAAGCGGCCCTGTTCGTCAAAACCGCACCGGATTCCGGCCGCCATTTCGTCAAGATCGCTATTAATAATGCCGGTTCCGAGCGAGACCCCGAAGCGGGTTTTGTCGTAATCTCCGGCGCTTAAGTCGGCGTCCCGGAGCGCGAGATGGCTCGCGACCACGGCCATTTGAATTTCGCGGGACATCACTTTGAGGGATTTTCGGGCTTTGACGTACTCCTCGGGGTTAAAACCCGGAATTTCTCCGGCAAAGGGCACGGGAAAAATGTCCTCTCCGAAACCCGAAAACTTCCGGATGGACGATCGGCCCCGAAGGGCGGCATCCCAATAAGGGGCCCACCCCTCCCCACAGGGCGTGATTAGCCCGATCCCCGTGATCACAATCTTTCGCTTCAAGCCTGCACCTTTTCCCTGATTTTAAAATGTTCCATAAACGCTTCGTGAAACGTCACCGAACCCGGCACCCCGGGCACAAGAGATCCCGTGGATATTAGCAAGAACCGTGCCTGTGCAATTTGCGCGCCCCGGGAATTAAGAATTTTAGCGTCGATCCATCCGCCTTCGGGACGCGCTTCCTCCGAAGAGGCCAACACTTCTATTTCTTCCCCGCGCGAAAAAGGGCCCGGGAAATCCGCCTTTTCAATCTTGGTAAAAACCAAGTCCTGTCTAAAATCGCTTTCGGCCCCGGCCAGGATTCCTCCGGTCTGCGCCATCATTTCCATCAAAAGAAGTTCCGGGCTGACCCATGAGGCCTCCGGGATACGCGCAAACGAAACCGCGCTTTGCCCGCGCTTGATGCTTGCCACCCGGTCGAGGAGGATCCAACGCATGGGGTTCACGCCTGAAAACCCGTCATCACCTGGGCCCCGACATAATCGTCTTCTTCAAAAAAAACGCCGGATCCCCCGGCGGGGCGGCCTGAAACTTTCTTCAAACTGCGGACGCTGCACTGATCGCTTTTCCCAAAACAAACTTCTAAAGCGCTCCACCCTTCGATCCCGAGCCAGGGGCCTGCGCAGGCTTTAAAAAATGCTTCATTAGCACAAAGAAATTTCGCGAAAACTTTTGGACTAAAACGTTTTTGCTTCCAGAACCCGTACTCCCGCGGGCTCAAGATACGCCCGGCCCGTTTCCGGCCATGACGCTTTAAAAAAGCCGAGGCCTTGCTCAAACTTAAAATGTCGATCCCGACCCCAAAACGGCCCACCCTCGAAGACGCCGCCAAGCTCTAAACCTTCGCGGATTTGCTCAGCCGGTCCTGAAGATAACTTAAAATCATCTGGACCGTAAAAAAATCCCCGAGCTTCGAGACCTGCGGATTACGGGCGAAAGCAGCGACGTCAAGATAGGGAACTTTCGCTTTGAGTTCCTCGAGCCCGGCGGCTGTAACCCGGCCCTCTTTGACGAAACGTTCGTCATTCAGGATATTGCCGGGGAAAAGTTCGCCGTTCGGGATCTTGATCTCAAAAACCTTTTCGAGGCGAAATAAGATATCGATAAAATCAATGGATTCGGCCCCTAAATCACGAGAAAGGGACGATGAAGGCTGAATATCGTTTTGGGCGACCCCGAGCGCGGAAGACAGGGTTTCCCGCACTTTTTCAAAAATGGCTTCTTCGTTCATGACGCTTTTATCTCCTCTGAATTTACTCTACGCTTAAAAGAATGCCGAGGTTTGGTCTTCTGCCTTCATTAAAACGTGCCTTTGCGATTCTAAAATCAAACGCGCGCTGGCGGCTGTGCGTTCGCCTGAAACAAGCTTGGCCTTCCACATACTTTTTCCGGAAGCCTCGCCTTCTTCAAGCTGGAGATCGGCTTCCCATTCATCCCCGGGCCGCAAAAAAGAGTTGAATCGAACCGCTTCGAGCCCGCAGAGCCGGGAAGCCGTGTTTTTCCTTCCGGGGTTTTCCTTTTCTCCCAAAAGCTCCGCCGTCCGCTTCAAAATTTCAAGCGCCAAAACACCGGGCAGGACCGGAAAAGCCGGAAAATGATCCTGAAAAAATGCCGCTTCGCTCGGGACCCTTCCCTTCAGTCCCAAACCGCGCCCCTTTTGATAGTGGGTCTCGATTGCACCCTCAAGCAAAAAATTCATCGCGTCGGCGGTTTCAAGATAAAAATGCCGTTTAGGATTCGCAGCCCGGCCAGCCAGGTATAGATTTCGGTCTCGAAGAGCTTTCCGAATCCCATTCTTTTAAAAATCTCCGACCATTCCGAGCGTTTTTTGAACCGCATAGGATGGCCGAAAAATTCGAAATTATAAAGCATATCCCGAAAAATCGTCCAAATCCTGCCAAGGGGATGACGGTAAAGGTCCTCGACCACAACCACAATACCCCGGCTCACCCTTCCGGCCTCCCGAAGAATCGCCTCCGGATCCGGCACATGATGCAGCATGGTGATGAGCAAAACCGCGTCAAAACTTTTATCCGCAAACGGGAAAGCCTCTTCGGGCCGATAAAGAACCAGCGGCGCTTTCTGGAATCCGGGCTTGACCACGTCTAAAACCGTCAAATGGTGCCCTCGGCTTTTAAGCGGCCTGTTGTAAAACCCCCACGCCCCGCCGACATCCAGAACCCGGCTGCTCGCGGGAAGATATTTTTCAAAAAAGCGGATAAATTCATCGGCTCGCTTTTCGAGGCGGAGCTCCGGAAAACTCCGAATCACCCTATCCATCAAAATGCGCTGGAAACCACGGATTTTTTGAAGGGGATCAAGCGTTTGCGGCGCCAAATGCAGGCATTATAGCACCCTCTTCGGGAATGTCCCAAAGCAAATCTTCCTCCAAAGGGTCCGGCGGGATGATTTTTATTGCAATCCCGAAAACGCCTCTCTATGCTTGAGAGCCATGGAACGCCTGGACGGGAAAATTGCTCTTATTACGGGGGCTTCGCGCGGCATCGGCAGGGCCATGGCCCTCAAGTTCGCGAGCCTGGGGGCCTCCATCGCTCTTAATTACGTGCGCGACGACACGGCCGCCCAGGAGACTCTCAAGCAGATCCTTCAGCTTGGGGCCGAGGGAGCTCTTTTCAAAGCCAATGTGGGGGATGAAAAAGAACTCTCCGAAATGGCCCAGGCGGTTCTTGCCCGTTTTGGAACCCTGGATATTCTGGTTCATAATGCCGCGCTTGGCGCTTTCAAACCCGTTCATGAACTGCGCTCCAACCAATGGGCGCTTAGCCTGGACATCAATGCCAGGGCTCTCCTGATCCTGGCGCAGAAGTTTCTGCCCGCGATGGAGAAAAAACGTGCGGGAAATATCCTGGCCATCTCGAGCCTCGGAGCCCACCGCTATATCCCCAATTACGGCGCGATCGGGGTCTCCAAGGCGGCCCTTGAAACACTGGTGCGCTACCTGGCCGCGGAATTCGCCCCCAAGGGCATCCGGGTCAACTGCGTTTCCGGCGGCCTGGTCAATACCGATGCCCTGAAAGCCTTTGGCGGTTCTCAAAATCTGAAAGATGAAATTGTAAAAAGAACCCCGGCCGGGCGGATCGGCGAACCCGAAGATTTAGCCGACGTGGCGGCCTTCCTTGTTTCAAACGAGGCGCGCTGGATTTACGGTCAGACCGTCATTGCCGACGGCGGCCTTTCGCTTCTTTAGGCGCTCTTAGAACTTTCTCGCTTCAGCTTCCCTGAAACATCAAGACAAGCCGCTCTTCGGTCAGGGCCGGCCGTTTGGCGGTTTCCATATTCTCGGACACGTGCGCGCGGTTTTTCATCCCCACAAGAGCGGTCGTGATGCCCGGGACCGAGCGGGCAAACTGAATCGCACGCTGGGAAGATTTTTCAAGACCTTCGAAATGGCCGTCCAAAAACTCGGGAAGTTTTCCGCTCAAGCGCGCCTGCAGGAGCGAAGCGCTTGCGATGACCGTGATGCCGAGCCTTTCGGCCGCGGC
>JAHFHI010000095.1:928-6029 GCA_023246995.1 Candidatus Omnitrophota bacterium | reverse complement strand
TCCCAGCAGTTGAGTATCGATTGGGGCAACTTCCTTTTTACGCCGCCGATCCCGGCAGATGCGACGAATCCGGCCAACACGCTGCTGCCGGTAACGAGCGCGGGAACGCGTCCGGAACTGGTGGGATTTGCGAGTGCCACGAACCCTGACGGTTCGCGTGATTTCAGCAATACGAGCGTGGAAATGTTCTCGCAGACGTTTGGGCGTTTGACGTTTAATTCCTATAACACGACCTCTTTCGGGGGAGCGTTTATGAATTACGACAATCCCGCGACCAACGACAACAACGCCGCGACGACAACGGATATTGAGACGATTAATTTGAACACGGCTTTCCCCGCGACCGGGCTGGTGTTCCAGCTCGATCATAACGGGACGGGGTTGACGGAAGTGTTTCTGGAAGCGACCGATATCACGGGTAAGAAAGACAAGGTGAAGCTGACCGGGATTCTGGCGACGGGCCAGAAGTACAAGGTGCTGGCCGGCCAGTTTGACGAGATTGACGTGACCAAAGTGCAGTCGCTCGCGTTTGTGGCCGAAGGCAAGAACGTGGGTAAGCAGTTAAGCGTGGATTGGGGCAATTTCCTGTTTGTGCCGACGATCCCGGTGGATGCAACCAACCCGCCCAACACGCTTCTTCCCTTGACGAGCACGGGGATTCGTCCGACGCTTACGGGATTTGCGAGCGCCACGAACCCGGACGGGTCGCGCGATTTCAGCAGCACGACGGTGGATATGTATTTTAGGACTTTCGGGCGCCTGAATTTTGATCATTACAACACAACGTCATTTGGCGGCGCGTTTGTAAGCTATGACGATCTTGCCACCAATGACAACAACGCCGCGACCACAACGGATATCGAGACGATCAACCTGAACACCGCATTTCCGGCGAGCGGGATTGTGTTTCAGCTTGATAATCACGGGACGGGCCTTTCGGAAGTATTTCTTGAAGTGACCGATATCACGGGGAAAAAAGACAAAGTCAAGCTGACCGGAATTCTGGCGACGGCGCAGAAGTACAAGGTTCTGGCCGGCCAGTTTGACGAGATTGACGTGACCAAAGTGCAGTCGCTCGCGTTTGTGGCCGAAGGCCGAAATGTGGGCAAGCAGCTTAGCATCGATTGGGGCAATTTTGCCTTTACGCCTTCGATCACCTTTGACTCCACGATACCGGCCCCTGCAACGACGCCGCTTCCGCTCAATAGCCAGGGCGCGCGCGTGACTTTAAACGGCTTTGCGAGCCAGACCAATCCGGACGGTTCCGCGGACCCGAGCACCACAAGCGTCAATGTGACGAGTTTTAATACCGCGGAAGTCACGTTCAATCATCAGAACACGACGTCTTTTGGCGGTGTCTTTGTGGATTACGACAACCCGGCGACCAATGACAATAATGCCGCCACAACCTCGGACATTGAGTCGATCAATTTAAGCGCGCTTTTTTCAAGCGGAATGGTGCTTGAATTGAGCAATATGTCGACCTCTCTTTCGAGCGTGCGCGTGGAGGTGACGGACGTGGAAGGCAAGAAGGATTCTGTCCGCCTTACCGATATTATTGCCACGGCACGGCGTTGGAATATTTCGGTGGGACAGTTTGACGAGGTGGATGTCACGCGCATTCGGGTGATTGCCCTCGTTGTGGAAGGTCAGAACATCAACCAGAAGCTTTTGATTAACTGGGGCCTGTTCGCCTTTACTCCCGCAATTCCGTAAAGAAGAGGAAAGTATTTGCGGGTTACCAAAAGGCGCCTGTTCCCCAAGGGGATAGGCGCCTTTTGGGTTTCAGCAAAGACGTCTTGCCCAGGAAGGGATGATCCTATAAAATGAAATCCATGAAAAAACTAACGAAGATCCTGACGGCAGTCGGCTTAGCGTGCTTTTCCGGGGCGCTCACTTGTGGCGCTATTCAGGTTCAGCCTGATTTCCAAGGGACCCTTCTCATCACATTTCCTGACGGCAATGTTCAATTTGTCAATGCCGGCGAGAACCTTCCGGACATTCCGAGCGGATCCACCGTTGAAATTTTTTCGGGCCAGCTCACGGTTTCAGCAGAGCCGGGCGAATCTGTCACCATCTCCTGTCTTGGAACTTCGGCGGGCGTGGGGGGGGGCGGTTCGGCTTCGGTGAGTTGCGGTGAAGATTCCGGAAGCGTTAAGGCGCTTAGTGGAAACGCGACCATCGCTGATCAAAACGGGAATACCTCCGAGCTCGCGGAAGGAAGTGAGTTCACAATCGGCGCGCCTTCTCCCGGACCCGATGCCGAGCCCACGGCTGCGGGAGATGAGCCCGGAACCCCGGCCGACACAGGCGGGGGCCCGGAACCGGACTCCAGAAGCATCGAATCCAGCCCATCGTCTTAAAAAAGATGTCGGCCCGCAGAAAAGTTTTGGCAGGACTGCTCGCGGGTTTCTTCCTGATCCTTCCCCTTGCGTGGGCCGAAGATGTCCGCCTTAAAGATGCCATCCAGGAGTTCGGCGAAAAACGTTTCATTCAAACAACGCCGACCCGCGTAAAGGCCGGCCCTTTTAAACTCCACCCCAGTCTCGAGACCCGGACTGCCTACGACACCAATATCTTGGGGGAAAAAGACGACCCCAAGGATGACGTGGTTTTCAATATCCGCCCCGGGGCGATCCTCGAGATCCCTATCCAGAAGCACCAATTGGCGCTCGGCTATGAGGCGGATTTTGAAAATTTTGTCAAACGGACGAATCAAAACGATCAAAATCAGAATTTTTTCGCGCTCGCGGATTTCAATTTCCCCTCCTGGTACGTGAATGTCTATGAGGAATTAAGCGAAACTTCCGACCGCGCGGGAACGACTTTTACGGAGCGGATCCCGCGATTTGACCAGACCATTGACCCGAAAATAGGCTACCGCTGGAAGCGCTGGACCTTTGAAACCGGATTCCGGCATTTCACCAGGGATTTCAGGAGGCAGGCCGACGATTCGCTTGATTTTCAGCTGGTTGAATGGCGCGGGGTCATTTTTTACGACCTCTTCGCGCGCCTGAAGGCGCTTCTTGATTATCAAACCGCGCAAATCGATTATGACGACAATTACGTGTGAAACGGGACTTTCCATCAGGCGCGTATCGGGCTTGAGGGGGAAATCTTTCCGAATCTGATGCTTAAAATAAGGCTCGGGCCCCAGCTTCGAAACTATGAGGTCCCGGCAAAGCCCGATTTCCGTTCCTGGGTGGGGAAGATCATTCTCGAATATCAGGCCCGTAAAAACTTTGCGCTGAACCTATTTTTTACGCGGGAACCCGCGGAAGCAACTTTCGGAGATGTGAATTTTTATAAAATTCACGCCGTGGGAGCCGGATTTGATTATACCTTCCGGCCCAAGTGGACGCTTTTCGGGGATGCGGATTACGGCCGGCATAACTACGCGGAGCGGGCCACGCTCGGCGGCCAGACATTGTTTCGCCGGGATCATCTCCTCCACACGGCGAGCGGCCTTCGATACCGTATTCACCCCTCCCTTGAGCTTGAACTGGCCTATGAGTATTTCTTCCGGGGCTCCAATTTCTCGGAGTTTGAACACATCGATAACATTTTCTACCTCCGCTCACGACTCGCCTATTAAAAACGTCCGGCTTAGGGATTTTGCCCCCTAAGCCGTTAATTTTAGGAACGATGAATCCTACAAGATGGGTGTTGATATTGGGGGCGGGGCTCCTGTTTGGAGCGCCGCTCGCGGCCGGTTACGGCCAGGAAGAATCCGGGGCAGGTTTGTCGGCAGACTCCGGAGAGCAGAATTACCATATTGGGGTAGGCGACCTCCTTCAAGTCGAAGTTTATGATGAAAAAGATCTGACCAAAGAAGTCCGCGTTCTGACCGACGGATTTATTTCTTTTCCGCTCATCGGGGCGCTCAAGGCCGCCGGGCTTACGGTGGGCCAGCTCGAAAAGAAGATCACCGCGCGTCTGGCCGCGAAATATCTTGTCAGTCCACAGGTTACGGTTTTTGTTAAAGAGTTCAGCAGCGTGTTTGTCTTTGGGGAGGTCAAGAACCCCGGGTCTTTCCCGCTTTACGGACGCATGACCGCTTTCGAAGCGATCACGCTGGCCGGGGGATTTACCGAGGTCGCCAATCCTTCGCGCGTTAAGGTCATCCGCCGCGAGAAGGACGGTCAAGAGGTGAGTTTTGTCGTCGATATCGAACGGATCACCAAAAAGGGGGACGCTTCCCAGGATCGCGAACTTCAGGCCAACGACCGGGTGATTGTGCCCCGGGGTTTTTTTTAAAGCAAGACAACCAGGGATCAGCTTTTATGCGCGCCGGATTCGGACACTACGAAGTTCATTTGCGAGACTACCTTTATATCCTGCGGAAGCGCCGGACCGTGATCGGCTTATTTTTTTTGGCCGCGATCGCTTTAAGCGTCGTTTTTTCTTTCTTGGAAAGAGTGCTTTACAGGGCCACGGCCACGATTTTAATCGAGCGCGAGAACCCGAACGTGGTGAATTTTGAGGAGGTGATGGCCCTCGACAGTTCGGCCACCGATTACTACCAGACCCAGTATCAGATTTTAAAGAGCCGCTCTCTTATCACCGACGTCATCAAACGGGAAAAGCTGGGGGAGGACCCCTATTTTACCGGGCTCCTTCACGGGGGGCTCCGGCGTATCCTGCAAAACCAGCCCTTTTTAAAAGACCGCCTCGCGGCTTTCATGACCGAGCCGCTTGCCGAGGACTTATTTGCCCGGCGCATGCTGAAAGTGGACCCGATCCGGAACTCCAGGCTTGTCGAAATCAGCGTCCTGCATCCTGACCCCGAGCGTTCGGCCGAGCTGACCAATGCCCTCATTGATATTTTCATCCGCCGGAATCTCGAAAACCGGTTTACGATTGCCAAACAAGCCACGGATTTAATCGCCGACCAGCTTGTGGAACTCAAAACCAAGGTGGGGAAAGCCGAACGCAAGCTGCAGAAATATAAGGAAAAAGAAGGGCTTGTTCGCATCCCCTCGATTCATGAGGAAAGCGAATTTCTTCAGGATGCCAGGCTTGAACTCGTCAAGATCCAGGCCGAGGAATCCAAGCTTGCCAAACGTTACCTCCCGGCGCACCCGAAGCGCATTCACATCCG
>JAHFHI010000095.1:0-918 GCA_023246995.1 Candidatus Omnitrophota bacterium | reverse complement strand
CATTCAGGAGGAGGCGAGAATCTTGAGCCTCGGGCACGCGGCGGTTGCTTATCAGGAATTCGAAAGAGAAGCCGAAAGTGCCCGTGAAATTTACAGCTCTCTTTTGCGCAGGCTTCAGGAGACATCCAGTGAAGCCAAAACGCAGGCAAGCAATGTGATTATCGTCGATAAGGCGCGAATCCCCGCGAGACCTTATAAGCCCCGGCCTCTCCTGAACCTGCTGGTGGCTGTTTTCCTGGGAACGATGGGCGGAGTTTCCCTCGCATTTTTTCTGGAATACCTGGATTCTTCGGTCAAGATTCCCGATGATGTCGAGAAGGCGCTCGGACTTCAGCTCTTCGGGATTATCCCCCAGGCCGAAAAAGGCACCCGTGCCGGATTTGAAGATCTTTTTTTCGATCCCGAACAGCATTCTCCGGCCGCGGAGGCTTTCCGGGCGCTTAGAACGGCGCTTCTTTTCAAGCTTCGGCATGTTCCGGGATGCCGCGTTTTTTTGATCACCAGCCCCAACCCCGAGGAGGGCAAAAGCAGCATTGCCATGAATTTGGCCGCGGCTTTTGAGCAAAATCACCTGAAAGTGATTCTTGTGGATACGGATTTGAGAAAGCCCAGGCTGCAGCGCGCGCTGGGGGTAGGGCCCGGCAAAGGGCTAAGTGATGTTTTGGAGAACCGGGCCAGCCTCGCGGATACCGTTCACGTTAATATCGGAGGGCTCGGGTTTGACTTCCTCGGAAGCGGGTCGCCTTCCCATCATCCGACTGAAATTCTCGGCGCCCCGGCCATGAAAGGACTAATGGATCAGCTGCGCAGCGCCTATGACGTTGTGGTTTTAGACAGCCCGCCTTACTTGGCCGTTGCCGACGTCGCGGTTTTAAGTGAATATGCCGACGGCTTGATCGCCGTGTCCCGGTATCATAA
>JAHFHI010000094.1 GCA_023246995.1 Candidatus Omnitrophota bacterium | reverse complement strand
GCCGCAGAGCGGGCGCAGACCGAGGCCCTCGCGATTCCGGGATTCCGGCCCTCGAAAGCCGTGCGCTTTGATTTGGATCTTGCTCCGCCCGCGGCAGGAAAGAAACGCATTCTTATCACCGGCGCGTCCGGATTTCTGGGAAGCGTGCTTGCGCTCTATCTTCTTCAGGAAGGTCATCAGGTCATCGCGCTGGATAATCAAGCCACGGGCACCCAGGCGCACATGGACGCTTTGGCAAAACATCCGCAGTTTAGTTCTAACTTCCGTTATTTTGCTCATGACGTCACCCGGCCCTTTGATGTTGAGGGCGGGCTTGACGCGGTTTTTCATCTGGCCTCCATCGCGGACCCGAAAATTTATTACGGCCTTCCGATAGAAACGATTTCATCGGGCCTTCAGGGAACCCGCAATGCCATGGAGTTGGCCCGGCTCAAAAACGCGGCGTATCTCTACGCCTCAACTTCCGAAGTTTATGGCGACCCGGTCACGCATCCGCAAAAGGAAACCGATCCGGGAAAGGTGAATGCGCTTGGGCTTCGTGGCCCCTATGACGTGGGAAAAATCGGAGGGGAAGTGCTCGGCGCGCTTTACACCCGGCGCTATCCGGATTTTGACGAGCGCATCATGCGGATTTTCAATACCTACGGCCCGGGGATGTCGGGCCGTGACCACCGGCCCGTGCCGAATTTCAGCCGCGCGGCATTAAACGGCAAGCCGATGCTCCTCGAAGAAGGCGGAACACGAACCCGCAGTTTTAATTATGTCGACGATCTCATGCGTATGATCCAAGCGCTCCTTGAAACCTCTCGCTTGGAAGGAAAGCCGGTGATCGACCGGGTTTTTAATCTTGGCAACGCCGACGAAATGACCATCCGGGATCTGGCGTTTGAAATGAAGTCGATGATTGAAGATTTTATGCGGAGCTTAAGCGAAACGCAGGGGGATGCATACGCCCGCTTCGAGGCGGCCATCGAGGAGGTTCCCCAGCCGGACCGGGACGACCCGGCCAAACGCAAGCCCGATGTGAGCCGCACCCGCGAGACACTCGGAGTGGAAGCCTCGACTCCGCGCAGCACCGGCACTTACCTGACCTTCCTCTATTACGCGCTTGATGACGCGCGGCCCGCAGTCCGGCTAAAAGCCATTCAGGAGTTGGGCACGGCCGGGAGTTTGGCCAAACCCGCGGCGCTTAAGCTGCTTACCCTTCAGGCAAAGCCTGAAACCCCTGCGCCTGAAAAAGACGCCATAGCACAAGCCTTGGAAAAAATTTTAGTCCGCTCGGAAGTAAGAGCCTTGAGCTTTCAGGATTTTTACAAGAGCCATGTTCTGCAGCTCTTATTCGATGAAAACGGAGTTGAAAAAGTCAGGATGACCTACGCGAACGGAAAAATCATCCTCGAATCCTTTGCCGGAAAGCGCCGCCTGAATGAAACCGAAATCCCTGCCGGTTCGGACGAAGCCCTTCGAATGTTCCTGAAATTCCGCAGTATTGCCCGCAGTTACGACCGTCCCAATCAATACCTGGATCCGGTGCAGCTCGGAGCCGTGGGCGGCGAGGGCTTCACGCTTCATCGCGAAATCCCGAACCTTGAGGAGGATGAGCAAGGGAGGGCCTTTCGCGAAGGCGGAATTTTTACCGCCGAGGTGTGGGAAGATGAAGGGGATATGGAAGCCTATCTGGAACAGGTTGCGAAATGGCTTGGCGGGGCCTTTGACGGCTCTAAATATTACGAGATTAAAATAAAGGCCGCACCGGCCGGTGCCTTCAGCCGCTTAGCCGGGCGCCTCGGGGAAATGCTTGAGATTTCAAAACAGGAAATAAGCCGTGAGCGTTACAGGGAGTATCTCCCGGAATTTTTGTTGAGGGAAAATTTAATCAACCAGTTTGCCCCTGCCGGGATTCTCCTCTCCCTCGCGCGGCTTGGAATCGTGCGCCTCCGGGATCAGCCCGAGCTGGATTCGGAAGCGGTGGAAAAGAAAATAGGCCGGCTCAAGCGTTCCGAGATCGAAGTGCTCGATGAAAATCTCTACCGGGAATTTCTCGCGGCGTATTTTCGGGCCACGCTCGCGGAGCTTTCATCTCCCGAAGTGGCCTTTTCATCCGGAGAGGAACTCGGCGTGTGGCAGGAGAAACTGATCGCGAACACGCTTAAGATGCTGAAATTCACTCTCAAATTTACGGATGTGGACCGGGAAGGGCTCGCCGGAAAGTTTTTTTCGCTTTTAAAGCAGGTCCCGCCCGAAGACCGCTTCAAGAGTTCCGAAGCCTACAAGCTTTTTACCGGAATCTCGGAAATGGGGCGGCACGCGGATCCTGAAAGCCACTTGGCCGCGTGGCATGAGAAGCTTAAAATTTATCAATTCCCGAGTATGGTCCGGAATTATTTTCGCTCCGAGGTGCGGGCCGCCGCGGTCGAGGCTGCGGCGGTTTTCAAGGAATTGTGGGGCTCCGGGGAGTACGCGGCATCCTTGCTTGATCCGGCGGACCGGGAAGCAGCCCGGTATTTCTTCGAGGATTTTATGGTGCGCTCTCTGCGTAAAAACCCCTCGGCCCATTTTCTAGATATCGGCACGGGACGTTTTTTTGTGCCCCTTATGGGAGAGAGAGTTTTCAATCGACTGGGGGTTTCAGGGAAAGCCGAGTTTCACGCCGTGGATTTGGTGGAGATTCCGGCGCAATATATTCCCAGTTTTCCCGGTTTCCACTTCCGTCAGATCGCGGCCGAAGACGTGGCCAAGGCCTATGGCCGCGCTTCGATGGACGCGGCCACGTCTTCCTACGGCATCGAGTATGCCGACCTGCCCAAGGCCTTAACGGCTTTACACCAAGTCCTCAAAAAAGACGGTGAGTTTGCGGCCCTTTTGCACCATAGCGATTCGAGCATCATGCGCGCCGCCGGGACCTTCCTGCCGCAGCTTGAGATTCTGCTTCAGACCAAAGCCTACGAGCGGATGGAAACTTTCTTGAGCGAGCCTTCCGAGGCGAATAAACAGTTATTAGAGGAATCTCTGGAGCAGATCCGTCACGGCATCGCCCGGCTTCCGGACGCGCAGAATCAGTCCTTGAGGGCAAGTTTAAACCGTCTCACCGGATACTTCACAAAATATGAAGACGCGGAGGCGGAGGCAAAACCCCGAATCGCCCAAAAGATTCTCGCCATAAAACTTGCCGAAAGATTGGTTGCGCAAAAACAGTTCTACGCGTTTCAATTAAAAAAATTGACCTACGGAGACAAAAACCGCGCCGAACTGGAAAAGATTTTTCAAGAAAGCGGCTTTGAAATCGCGAAGCTCGAAAAGTTTATCGTGAACGGACAATTGATCGGATGGAAGCTGGAAACTGTTCGAAAAAGTTTTCCGGAAGAAATCGAAGCGGCCCCCACAAGCTCAAAGGCCCCGGAAAAGCAATATGATTTCACCGTATCGCCGATTACGGATGAAACGATCGTCCGCATTTTCGAGGCTGCTGATCTTCCCAAAAAGCTGCTTCCGCAATCCAATCGCAGGGATAAAGTCATGGGGGCCCTTCAAAGCGCTTTGGGGGGAGTTGCGGCCAGGGAATTTAACGACGAAGATGTTGCCGAGGCTATGGCGCGGGCAGGGATCAACATCCCCAAAAAAGAAATCCTGGCCCGGCTTGCCAAAAAATTAAACGAAGCGCTGGTCCGCCGTTCTCCGATTGAAACTCCGGGTACCGCACCCCGTTCCGAAGTGAGGACGGCAGTCGAAGGGCCCTCCGGCCGGCTTCAGAATAAGATCCTGCACGGGGTTTCTCCCAAGATGCTCAAGCAGTCGCCCTTGAGCGAAATCGTGATTTGGGAACCCAGGCGCCGCCTGCCGAATATTTCTTTTGTCCGTCCGCATGATTCCGAAGCGCTTGTGGAAGTAAAAATCGCGAATGAAGAACAAGCCTTCCAAGCAGCATGGGCCCGGGTGAAGGAAAGCTTAAAGGGAGAAAGAAAGGAGAACCTTGATGCCGTCGAGGCCATGACCGGCGAGATCCGGCAGCGGGTCCGGCAAACGCGGGAGAAGGCCCAGGTGGTGATTGACAAGATCCTGGAAGACCCGGGATTTATGGGGCGTTTCGGTTCGCCGGTGGCGGCCATCTTAAGGGAAAAGCTGATCCCCGCCCTTGAAGAACGCGATGAGTTCTTGTTTTTAGACCAGGACATCGCCGGCATGCCGGCCGGAGAAGCGCGCCGGGCTTTGATTGAAGGCTATAAAGATTTGGTGATGATCAAGCTCTACGACGTGATTTTAAATCTTCCTTACGGTTTCAACACCGAGGCCGCGGAGGTCTCCGCCGGGGAAAGGGCCTTATCAACTCACCGGCGCGACATGCTCGAACGGGAAATCCCCGGGATTCTGGAAAAAATCGAAGCGGGTCAAAGCCCGCGTCTGGCGCTCCGCAGTGCCGTCGAGCGCGCGGAAGATAAGGTCAAAGAGTTCCGGGCCGAATTGAAAACGGCGGAGGAGCAATTGAGCGCGGCTCCGAAAAATGCCGCCCACCGGGCGGAACGCGACCGCATCCAGCATCTGTTGGACACGGCCATTGAACAGGTGGGCTACTTAAACGGCATTGTCTCCGAATTCGACACTTATCATTTTGTCCACGAGCCGAATGATTCCGCCGAGGTCAAGGCGGCCGGAATCGAGGCTGAAAAACAAAACCATCAGGCTTATTTTGAGGCGGGCTTGAGATCGCTCGGGGATAAAGCCGGCGCATTCGCTTCGCTCGCCGAAGAGTTTAACCGTTTCGCGGGAGAGGAGATCCTTAAAGGAAGGCCCGCTCAATACGCGGCCGCGAAGTTCTTCTATAAGGTCCGGGATCGCATGACGGATGATTTCTGGGAATTCCTGATGCGCTATTATGACATGGCCGAAAACGGGGACCCGGAGAAAAAGTCGGACAAGCCGATTATCGTTTTCGCCAGGGAAATCCGCCACGAGTCGGATTACAACCGGCTGATGGGAAATCTGCGCGGCCACGGGAAAGTGGTCGGGATCGTGACCCCGAGGATGGAAGGGGAGCTGCGGATTCCGCACTGGTACATTTTCGCCAAAAAAAGCGGAGTTATTGTGCTCATGTCCGCGGATCTTAAGGCCGAGGGCCTGGACTTCTCAAGCATCCATCCCGGGGATGAGGGGTTAGTCGACGGCAAAAAAGGCCTTTTCGCGATTAACCCGGACGCGGCAACAAGAGCTCGCTGGGAAACGCTCGGCAAAACCTATGGATACTTGGAGCGCTATTACACCGCCCATGTCTTTCGTCCCTCCGCTTTTGAGGGAAACCCCGTGGAATACCTGGCGGATGAAACGGATCTGGCCGCTCTCAAGGAGGATGGTGAAAGGAGATCGGCCGCCTTTTTGTCGGGCATGAAGGGCATCGGGCTTTTCCGGATCGAAGAAATTTTGCTCGCGGACCGCGGCCGCGTGGGCATGGAGCGCGATCACGAGCGTCTCCGGCTTGCGCTCTCTGAAATCCTAACCTATCCCACTTTTCGGAGCGGAGCTCCGTTTGTGATCCGTCTTTTTGACGTGGCTCCGGACAAGCGGCCGCGCTTTCTCGTGGAAGGAAGCTCGGGGCCGGATGCCCGGTGGAACATGGAGGAGGTCATGCGGGATTTAAGCGGCGCGAGGTTTTACTTGAGCCGGGACCCGAGGTATCAGGAATTCAGGGAATTCGGAAAAATGCAGCTAAAAGCAATCTTCGGCGCGCATCTTCAGAAAGGCATTGAAAAGTCCGGGATCAAAATTTTAATCTCCGACGTCCGAAAAGCCTCCGAAGTCGAGGGGATCGAGACGCTGATCGAGGAGGCGAAAAAAGAATTCCTTCAGGATGTCGAACGGGAGTCCGAACTCCGGGATTCTCTCTGGACCGTCCAGCCCGAAGAAATCGCCAGGGCCATTGACGCGATCCCGGTCGGCTATATGTTTGAAGAAACGCGTGCGGTTCAAAAAGAGCGGCGGGCGATCTTTCAGACGATTCACGCGGTCAAGCGCTGCCGCCCGGCCGAGCGCTTTATCGGGATCGGTTCCAACGATCTGAGTAAATCCATCAATCGGGAGCGAA
>JAHFHI010000093.1:3055-6110 GCA_023246995.1 Candidatus Omnitrophota bacterium | reverse complement strand
CGGTGGGCGCCAAGATGCCGTCTTTTAAGGACGGCAATTACCTTAGTTGGGACAACAAGACCCGGGGCCGCTACAGCGCTTTCCTCCAGGACGTGGTCAAGCGCGGACTTCCGGAAGTCGAAAGGGAGATTAAGGACACCACGATTCCTTATTTGGAACATCTGGCCAAGAACCCCGGTGAGCTGGATGAAGCGCTTCCGCACGTCCGGCAATTTTTCCGCTCGGTGATCCGTCCCGAAAAGGATTTGAAGGCCTTTAACCGCGAGAGCATCGTAAGTGATAAAAAAATCCACCCGCTTTTTCAGGGCTGGGTCCGCTTTGCGGCCGAAGACCCAAAGACCGCGATTGAGCGAACCCAAAAAGTGGCGGCCGTGACGGCCGATAACGAAGTGCGCGCGAGCGTCATTGAAATCGCGAGCCGGATCCATGTCCATTTCGGCGGCAGAAAATTTGAAGGGGTTGATTTCACCAAGGGAACCTACGACGGAGTCATGCTCGGCCGGGTTCTGGCGGAAACCGCTGACTTCGTCCGCCGTGGGATGCCCCGCGAAGACTGGCTTAGACTGAAGCGCGAGATCGTGGAAGCGCTTGAACAGGCCCCGCGCAGTGAAGTGCGGCGCCAAATGCTTGAGGCCTTTGAGGCGAAGGATGAATTTCGGCAGGGGACCGCGCTTCGCCAGGCCATTGTCGCAATGAACGCCGAAATTTTCAGGCTCGAAGGGTTGGGAGTTTTTCTGGAAACCGAACTCATGAATCTGGCCGCCGATGAAACTCCGGCAAGTCTCGGGATTGCGCCCGCGCGCGGGGCCGCGGACCGGGGCGCTATCATGATGGAATACCACCGTTCGCAGGCCAAAGACAATTTTATGGTGATCCGGGAGCAGCTTGAACGCGCCCCCCAGGTGGTGCTCCTGACCCGGCCGGAAAAAATCCAAGGGCTGGCAGCGCGTCTGCGTAAGGCCCTGGGCGACGAATTCTTTGACCCGGCCGCGCCGCGGCTCGTGGTGCTCGGGTTTGACCCGGGAGCTCAATCCATGGAGTCGGTTGTCGAGAAATACGCGGCAGACCTTCAGCTTGATATTCAAGACACGCTCCAGATCCTCCGGGACCCGGCATCACGGCGGGGTCTTCGGCATCGGCCGGAGCTTCTGCGAGCCGCGCTCATTGGCACGGCGGGCCTTGCCCGGGGCCGTGTGGTGGTCGTGACCGGCCGGCCGCTCAATTTGCCGGGCGAACGCAAATCCCTCTATCAGGTCATCATGGCCCGCTTTGAAACCGCCCGCGCCATAGCCCAGGCCGCATAGCGGGCTTTTAGGGCACATTCCTCTTTGTTGTATCCTGCTCAATCAAGAAGCGTTCTCTACTACGAGCAGGGACTTTTCCCCTTATCCGAACCCACCGCCGGGCCGATAAGTAAAAACAAGTCTTGAGTTTGGAACTTTTTCTCAAAATATCCTTCTCCCCCTTGGGGGAGAGGGTCAGGATGAGGGGGTGAAGCTTAATTTCCCCCCTTACCCTAGCCCTCTCCCCAGAGGGGAGAGGGGAAAAAGTGCCAAACTCAAGGACAAGTTTCAAAGGAGGTTTTGCGCTTTATGGGTTATCCTTCTCCCCATGGGAGAGGGGGAATTCCCGGGATTCCAGTTTAAGCACGCGTTCACTCATTTCACGGACAAGCTTCAACCCCCTTCAAGGAAAAGAAGAGGAGGCGTAATCTGAACCTGTCAGGGCACCCCAAAGAAGGAGTCAACCTTCGCGCGGGGTTTGATTTTACGGCGGTTTTGCTTGGAGCTTGTGTCAGCTTTCTCGGCCTTGCCGTGATTTTCGGCTGGTTCCGGCATGATCTGCGGCTCGTTCAGATTTTTCCGGGGTTTGTCGCGATGAAGTTTAACACGGCGCTTTGCTTCTCTCTGGCCGGGCTCGCTTTAGGTCTCGCGGTGTCAAACCGGTTTAGCGGGATCAGTCGGATTTTGGCCGCGGCCGCGGCTTCTCTGGCCCTTCTGACACTCTGGGAGTACGCAAGCGGCGTTTCCCTGGGGGTGGATGAACTTTTCTTCAGGGATTACGCGGCCGAGGTTCTGGCCAATTCCGGCCGCATGGCCCCAAACACGGCCGTATGTTTTATCCTCGCGGCGTCGGCGATTTTTGTCTGCTCGATAAAAAGTTTTAAGAACCGTTACGTTGCCGCGGGAATCCTCGGGGCCTTTGTTCTGGCTTTGGCCGTCACAGGTCTTTTCGGCTATATCACCGGTGCCAAGTCGGCCTATGTCTGGGGACGTGCGACTTCCATGGCCGTTCATACGGCCGCGGGATTTATTCTGCTCGGCCTTGGCATCCTGCTCCACGCGGCAAGAAAAGAAAATGTCTTTCTTCCGCTCGCCTTAAGCCTTTCACTCGGCGCCATGGCTTCCTTTCAAACCTATTTTCTCTTTTTGCATATGAGTGAAAAATACCTGAAAAGAGATTTTGATTTTTACAGCGCCAAGACCGCAGACGCTCTCGGTTCGGAGATCCGGGAAGTCTTTGAAAGCCTTAGAAATTTAAAAGTTTTTTACGAAAGTTCCCGGGAAGTGGACCGCGATGAGTTCGCGACTTTTTCCAGAGTCATCCTCGAAGAGCGCCGGGCGGTACGGGTGCTCGAGTGGATTCCCCGGGTTCGGGATTCCGAACGCCCGGATTATAGCGAGCGGGCCCGCCTGGATGGGTTTCCGGGGTTTGAGGTTTGGGAATTCGACGTTTCGCAGGCGAAGACCCCGGCTTCGGCGCGGGCGGAGTATTTCCCCGTTTTTTATATCGAACCCATGAGCGAGAACAGCATGGTTCTGGGGCTCGACATGGCAGCGCTCCCGGAGTGCGTTCGCGTCATGGACATGGTGCGGGAGACCGGGCGGATTGACGTCACTGCGCCTCTGCGGCTTCTTCAGGGCGGGGTTCCCGGCATTTTGGCCTATCAGCCGATCTATGAAAAAGAATCGCGCCAAGATACAGGCGCCTGGCGCCGGGAACATCTTCTTGGATTTGCCGCTGCGGTAGAGGACCTGGATAAACTCGCCCGCAA
>JAHFHI010000093.1:0-3045 GCA_023246995.1 Candidatus Omnitrophota bacterium | reverse complement strand
TGCCCACGCGCATGTTGCTCCGGCATGGGTCAAAATGGACGTTTTCGAGGTGACCGGGAATCCGAAAACCCCTCCCTTTTTCAGGTCTTCTCCCGGGGGTGAAGGGAGCATGAGTTTCAGGCTGCAAAGCACGCATGAGGAGCTGGTTTATGAAGAGACCCTGCCGGTCGCCTCACGGCGCTGGAGAATCCTTTTGCGGCCTACTGCCGTTTTTATGGAAAGCCGGAAAAGCTGGTTTCCTCTGGCGGCGGGCATCGGAATCGGGATGCTTTCGCTCCTTTTCAGCGCCTTTCTTTATCAAATGATCCGCAGAAACGCCATCATTGAAAAAACCGTGAGCCGCCAGACGCTCGATATAAGCCGCCAGGAGCGTTTTTTGCGCGACATCCTTGACAATTCCGTCGCGCTTATCTCGGTCAAGGACACGGAAGGCCGCTACACCCTTGTGAACCGGGCGTATGAAAAAGCGCTGGGGCTCGAATTTGAGCAGATCCGAGGCCGCCGGGATCAAGAGATTTTGCCGCCTGAACTAGCCGCTCGTTTGAGCGCCTCGGACAGAAAAGTTATCGACGCCAGGGAACCGGTAGAAACCGAGGATAGCCTGGTCCTGCCCGCCAGACCGCGCGCGACTTATCTGGCGGTCCGATTTCCTTTGATAGGCGGGGATGGGAATGCCTATGCCGGGTGCGCCATCCTGACGGATATCAGCCAGCGCAAGCGCGAAGAAAAACGCCTCGAGCTTCAGCTTCAGGTCACAAGAATTATTTCCCTGGCCGGAGATCCGATCGAGGGGCAGAAGGAAATTTTGCGGGATATTTGCGTGAGTATCAGCTGGGTTTTCGCGGCCTTGTGGGAGCTCGATCCGGAAAAGAGATTCCTGCGGCAAACTCTTTATTGGCACAGCCTCTCAAAGACTTTCAGCGAGTTTCAGGCCGCAAGCCAGAGAGCCGCTTTTGTTCTCGGACAGGGACTCCCGGGCCGGGTGTGGGAGAGCGGACAGCCGGCCTGGATCCGGGATGTTACCTGCGACACGAATTTCCCCCGGGCACCATATGCCGCCAAAGACGGTCTTCAAGGCGCCGTTGCTTTCCCCATCAAGATCGCCGGAGAAGTCGTGAGTGTCATGGAATTTTTCAGCCTGGATGCCGAGGAAGAGGACACGCAGCTCCTCGAGACCCTGGGCCTGATCGGATCCTCTCTCGGACAGTTTATCCTGCGCAAGCGCGCGGATGAAGAAGTGAAGAAGAAATCAGACGAGCTTGCCAAGGCTTACTGGGAACTTGCCACCCAGCGTATTGCTTTGGACCGGCACGTGATTGTGGCCATGACCGATTCCAAAGGCGTGATCACGTATGTGAACCAGAAGTTCTGCGAAGTGAGCAAGTACTCGTCCGGCGAACTTCTCGGTAAGACGCACCGGATCATTAATTCCGGGGTTCATCCGAAAGATTTTTTCGAGGATTTGTGGAAAAAGATTTCAGCCGGCAAGATTTGGCGCGGGGAAATCTGCAACCGTGCCAAGGACGGAAGCCTTTACTGGGTGGATACGACGATTGTGCCTTATTTGAACGATCAGGGAAAAATCGAGCAATATATCGCGATCCGCACGGACATTACGGAAACCAAGCTGTCCCGGGAAATGATTGACACGGCGCGCCGCCGCCTTCAGGCCGTGCTCGACGCGGCGACCGACGTTTCGATCATTGCGACCGATGTCCTTGGGGTCATCACGGTGTTTAATCCCGGCGCGGAGAAGATGCTCGGCTACCGGGCCGAAGAGATGATCGGCAAGAAAACGCCCATTCTCATTCATGAGGCCGGCGAGATCCGGCTGCGAGGCGAGGAACTTTCACGCCAGTTTGGGAAACCCATTCAGGGTTTTGATGGGGTCGTCGAATGGGCGCGCCGGGGAAAAGCCGAGGAACACGAGTGGACTTATGTGCGTCAGGACGGCACGCGCTTGACCGTAAACCTCGTGGTCACCGCGGTCCATGACCAGGCCGGAAAGCTTACCGGTTTCCTCGGCATTGCCGTGGATATCACCGCCCGCAAAAAAGCCGAAGAGCAAATGCGCCGCATTAAAGAAACATTTGATTTTGCGGTTCAGGCCGGCCGGGTCGGGGTCTGGAGCTGGGATGTTCAAAAAGACCGGCTTGAGTGGAATGACGTTATGCGGGATATGTTCGGGGTTTTATCTGAAAAGTGGGAAGGCAATTATGATGCCTTTGAAAAAATTCTTCACCCCGAAGACCGTGCCCGGGTAACCCATGAGGTTCGCACCGCGCTTGCGGAAAAGAGGAAGTTTCAGGCGGAATACCGGGTGGTATGGCCTGACGGCTCCGTGCGTCACATGGCCACTCAAGGAGAGGGCGTGTATGGCACAGGAGGCGAAGATCTCAAGGGGATGGGCGGTGTTTGTCTGGACGTGACCGAGCTCAAAGAGGCGGAGCAGAAACTCACCCAAAAACAAAAAGAACTTGAACGCTCAAACGCGGAGCTTGAGCAGTTTGCTTACGCGGCTTCCCATGACCTTCAGGAACCCCTGCGCAAAGTGGTCAGCTTCGGGGCGCTGCTCGAGCAGCATGCCGGCCCGGCCATAGGCCCGGAGGCCAGAGAAGATCTCTCCTTTATGGTGGACGCGGCCCGGCGCATGCAGGCCTTGATTCAGGACCTCCTTAATTATTCAAAGGTTTCGCACGGCGAATTTGTCAGAGAGCGGACGGATTTGGGCGAGATGATCCGTTCCGCCGTCGGTGATTTAAAAATCGCAATCGAAGAGGCTCACGCGGAAATTGAGGCCGCGCCTATGCCGGTCCTTGAAGTCAACCGGGTGCAAATGAACCAGCTGTTTCAGAACTTAATTTCAAACGCTCTCAAATACCGAAAAAAAGGCCTTCCGCCGAAGATCCGGATCCGAGCTTCCATACGGGAAAACGGGGAATGGCTTATCGCGGTGGAAGACAACGGCATTGGGATTGATTCGAAGTACGCCGAAAAAATCTTTGTCATCTTTCAGCGGCTGCACACCCGGGGGGAATATTCCGG
>JAHFHI010000092.1 GCA_023246995.1 Candidatus Omnitrophota bacterium | reverse complement strand
TATCCACCGCCGGGACGTTCAGGAAAAAGTTTTCAAGGCGCTTTCCATCACCCAGGAGGAAGCGGAGGATAAATTCGGGTTTCTCCTGAAGGCGCTAAGCTACGGCGCGCCCCCGCACGGGGGACTTGCGATCGGCCTTGACCGTTTTGTCACCATGATCCTGGGCCGCGACTCGATCCGAGAGGTCATTGCTTTCCCGAAAACCCAAAAGGGGACATGCCTCATGACAAACGCGCCTTCGCTCGTGAGCCCGAGACAGCTTAAAGAACTCCAGCTCGTGATTAAAACTTAAATGGCTGAAAAAATTCTGAAACTCAATTCCAACGAAGAGGCGATCGCGCTCTACGGCCGGCTGGATGAAAACTTGCGTTTCGCTGAAAAAGAATACCGGGTCAGGATTTCGGCCCGCAACCACCGTCTTAAAATAAGCGGCGAAAAAAACAATGTTGAAATGGCGCTCCGCTTTTTTGTGGGCCGGCTGAAGGAGCTTCGCGGAACCCGAGGCCGGCCGGAGCGCGGTGAGCCGTCTTCGGGGTCCGGGGCCGCGAATCAAACGCGTGCGGCGGCTCCCGGCAGTCCGCATGAACATTCGCATGGGCGGGACGCTCTCCAAGGCGGGGTCCGCTACTTTCACCGGGGGAAAGTGATCCAAGCCCGGAGCCGTAATCAGGAGCGTTATCTCGAGGCGATTCACGCCCACGACCTTGTGCTCGGGATCGGCCCGGCCGGCACCGGCAAAACCTATTTGGCCATGGCCGCCGGCATTGATTTCCTTAAAAAGAAGCTGGCCTCGCGGATTATCCTTACCCGTCCCGCGGTGGAGGCCGGAGAAAGCCTCGGATTTTTACCCGGGGACCTCTACGCGAAGGTCAATCCGTATCTGCGGCCGCTCTATGACGCGCTTCACGACATGATGGATTACGAAGAAGCCAGCCGCTATATCGAGCGGGGGATCATCGAGGTCGCCCCGCTTGCCTATATGCGCGGCCGAACCCTGAACCAGTCCTTTGTGATCGTCGATGAGGCGCAAAACTGCACGGCCACCCAGATGAAAATGATTCTGACGCGTCTCGGGGAATCTTCCAAGCTTGTCATCACCGGGGATATCACCCAGATTGATCTGCCCTCGGGAAAACGTTCCGGCCTTGTAGAGGTCCAGAGCGTGCTTACTTCCATCAAAGGCATCCAGTTTATTTATTTCGATGAGACCGACGTGGTCCGCCATCCGTTGGTCCAGGAAATTATCAAAGCCTATGAAAAACATGATCGCAAAAAAAACGACTAAGTCCCAGGTCCGAAAGAAAGAGCAGCGCCGGAAATTTTTCCGCGAGACGGGTCTGCGGGCGCTTTTCTTTGCGGGGGCGGCCGCCCTGATGACGCTGCTTGTCGGTTATGAAGCGCCCTCCGAGCTCGCGAGTTTTGAATTTCGCATCGGAGAACCCTCTCCGAGAAGTCTTTTTTCCCCCCTTGAAGTGACTTATGTCAACCAGGAAAAGACCGATGCCTTGCGGCTTTTGCGCGGGCACAAGGTGATGGCTGTTTTCAGGGTTCAGCCGAAGATTTTAAAGGAGACGCGCGAAAAAACGGACCGCTTCGAACTTATCCTTAAAGCCGCCAGAGAAAAAGGCCTGCGCCCCGGCCAGCCCTCCAAAGAACTCGAAGGCCTGTCCGGAGAGATCTCGGGAGTCGCGCTGCGTTTTTTGCTCGAAGAAAAAGAATTTGAAAGAACCTTTGAAGTGCTCCGGCAGCTCTTGAGCCGGGGGCTTGATAACGGTATTTTGGACTACGCTCAAAAATTGGCGCTCCTAGAAGCCGGGACGGCCGAGATTCTGGTGGCCGGCACAGACGGCGGAGAAGAGAAAACCGTCAAGCTCCAAAATGTTATGACCCTGGCCGAGGTCGAGGACTCTCCCGGAAAGTTTCTGCCCCGGGAGGTCTTGAAGAACCGGCGGCTTAAGACCGCGGTCCTCGAGCTTTTTAGCGTGGTTGCCCAGCCGACCCTCGTGAGTGATGACGGGGAAACCGAAGCGCGCCGGCGCAAAGCCGTCGAAGCGGTGGGCGACATTCAGGAAACGGTCAAGAAAGAGGAGCTTATCATTCAGCGCGGCATGCGCATCACCCCGCAGGTCAAACGGCGGCTTGACGCGGTTCAGAAAAAACTTGCCCTGCAAAAGGCCCTTCACCGGTTTTGGGCGCTTGGGTGTTCGGTATTTTTGGGATACGCGCTCGCCTTTCTCTACGCCGCCGCTTTTGAGAAGCGCTTCTGGGCTTCCTGGCGCCAGCTTATCCTTTTTCAGGCCGTGCTTTTTCTTGCCCTCGGCGCTTGCAAGACGGCCTTGCTTTGGCCGGGATCTTCTTATTATCTGATGCCGGCCGCCTTGGGTCCGCTCCTTCTGGCGCTGCTCGTCAACCGGAGGATCGGAACTTTCAGCCTTTTTCTCATGTGCGTTCTCCTGGCCCCTCTTTCGCGTTTTCAGCCGGAGGTCATGCTCGCCAATCTTTTCGGCCCGCTGGCCGGGATTTTCGCGTCCATTCATTTGAGACGGCGCGTTCAATTCCTTAAAGTGGGTTCGGCGGTGGGGCTGGGCTATTTCTCCGTGTTTTTTCTTTACCGGATTTATCAGGAGTATCCGGTTTTGGAATCTTTCCAGATCAGCGCGCTCGGCGTGGCCAACGGTTTGCTCATCACAACCCCGCTTTGTTTTCTCCTGCTTCCTATTCTGGAATGGGGCTTCAACCTCACGACTGAAATTACGCTGCTGGAGCTTTCGGATTTGAACCACCCGCTTCTGAAGCGCATGATCGTGGAGGCTCCCGGGACTTATCATCACAGCCTGGTGGTCAGCACGCTGGCCGAATCCGCTTGTGAGGCGATCGGGGCCAACGCTCTTTTGGCGCGGGTCGGCTGTTACTTTCATGATATCGGAAAAATTGCGAGGGCCGAATTTTTCACCGAAAATCAGGGCAGCAACGGCAACCGCCATGAAAAGCTTTCCCCGAGCATGAGCTGTCTCATTATCCATAATCATGTCAAGGAGGGGATTGATCTCGGCCGGCGCCACAAACTCAAGGAACCCATCCTGCGCTTTATTCCCGAGCATCAGGGAACCGGGGTCGTTTATTTTTTTTACCGCAAGGCCATGGACAATGCCAAGCCCGGGGAAAAGGTCAACCCGGATGATTACCGCTATCCCGGGCCCAAGCCCCAGAGCCGCGAGACGGCCGTCGCGATGCTGGCGGATTCCGTGGAGGCGGCTTCGCGCTCCATGAAAGAGCCCTCTCCCGAGAGCGTGCGTCAGCATGTGCGCAAAGTCATCAACGACAAATTTATCGACGGCCAGCTTGACGAATGCGATCTGACCCTGCGCGACCTTCACCACATTCAGGAAAGTTTCGCTTACAATTTGATGGCGATTTTTCACACCCGCGTCAAATATCCGGCCGCTGCGGAAGACCCCGATGACCCGGATCTTTTCGAGGATCAGCCCCTGCCGAAGATCCGTTCGGAGTCGAGGCGGCCCCGCGAACACTCTTGAAGCCTTTCCGGATTGCGATTCTTGCAGAGGCCCCGGCCTACCGGATAAGACCCGAGAAGATTCGCAAGTTTCTCGGGAAAATCTTGCGGCTCCTGGAATGGGAAAAAGCCGATCTTTCGGTGCTTTTGACCCATGACAAAGCCATACGCCGGATAAACCGCCGTTACCTCGGGCATGACCGGCCGACGGATGTGATCAGTTTCAGCCAAATCGAGGGCCCTTCGCTCAAGGCCGCACCAGGGGCCCGGCCCTGTCTGGGGGATATTGTGCTTTCGCTTGAAACCGCCGAGCGCCAGGCTGCCATCTACGGCAATTCACCGGACTATGAAATCGCGTTTTGCCTCTGCCACGGGATACTTCACTTGATGGGGCACCGGGATGATACGCCTTCCCGCGGGAAGGACATGGAACGGCGGCAGATTCGGCTTTTGAAGCGCGCCGGGATTGCCGAAGATGCTGTCTTGGGATTTGCCGCGCGGCGTAAAAAAGTGAGAACCGGAAGAAAAAGGGGATCTTGATATGGCGATTCAAAAAACTCCGGCCATTGTGCTTAAGACTCAACCCTTTCGCTCTTCCTCATTAATCGTGACTTTTTTTACGCGTGATTTCGGAAAAATCCGCGGATTGGCCAAGGGGGTGCGCCAGGAGCGGGAAATGCGGAGCGCTCTTTTCGAGCTTTTTACGCACTTGGACATCGTCTTTTATGAAAAAACGCGTTCTGACCTTCACTTGGTTTCGGAAGCGGCAATGCTTGATAGCTATGGCGGCCTTCGCACCGGGCTTGAGGCAATTGCCTACGCCAGCTATTTCGCGGAGCTTGTCGATGAGACGACGGAGGTGCACGACCCGAATGCGGCCATTTTTGACATTCTGGATTTTGCCTACCGTTACGCGGCCTCCATTCCCGGCAGCCGGCTCGCCCGGCTTTTTGAAATCAAGCTTTTAAACGAGATCGGCTGGCTTCCTTATTTGGAAGGGTGCCTGGCCTGCCAGAAAAACCCGCTCGAGCGGGGTTTTTTTTCCTTCCGTCAGGGGGGGCTCCTATGCCCGGAATGCGCCCCGAGCGCTCCGGATGCCAGGCCGCTTGGGCGGGAACCTCTTGGGGTGATGCGCTACTATGTACGCCATGACCTGGAATCTTGCCTCCGGCTAAGCATTTCAAGCCATACGGAAGCCGAACTGGAGCCCTTTATGAGTGGTTTCCTCCTCGAACGCCTTACTAAACCTCTAAAAACACGCCTTTTCTTTCAAAAACTATCTCCTGCTATCAAAAAGTTCTAATTTTACCTGCCCCTAATTTGACAGACCCAAAGCCGCATGTTAGGGTTTGAACAGTGTGTTTGTTCTTTGAAGAAATTTTTTTAAGTGTTTAAAAAGTTTGGGAATAAGAGCCATGAGCAAGCAGGCGAGAACGCCGGAAACAAACTTGTATTTTGACCTCACCACTCAAGAGCGGGAGTCGGCCATCCGGTACCTTCTGGGTGCGATTATCAAATGCCGCCGGGAATACAACTTTCCCTCCAACTATTACACCTTTGACGAAGACGTAAACGTTTACCTCGCGCATCTGCTTTTCGCGGTTTCCCTGCCCGAATATCAGGATATGGCCGAGCCCTATCTTTCCGGGGAATCGAGCGATGTTCTGAACTGGACCCGTGCCACCGATGACCGGACCATCCGCTACTTTATTTTCAAGGTCAATGCCGACCACATTCTGATCCACACGGCAATCTTTGACGACCTCCACCACAAGGGGCAGCAGAAAATTTTGAAGAAGTCGCCGAAACATTTTCGCGAACTCGCGCAGCTCTATTACGATCAGGCCGCTGTCTATCACCAGCGGATCTACCGTAAAAAAACCGGGGTCGGCGAAGTGCTCGAAAAACTGGCCAAGTACTTCGACGTTTACCAGGCTCTTTTGCGCCTTGTGCGCCGGGAATATTTTGATTTCATGAGCAGTTTCCGGGATCAGGCATTCAGCCATTTTTTAAAAGAGTTCCGCCATTACGAAGCGGGGGAAGAGAAGAAAAGACTCCTTGACGACTTTCTCGACCTCTATGGGAAGTGGCTCTCGGAGCCGTCGCTTGAGGTTGAAATGCGCCTTGGAAACATGATCCATGAGCTCAAGACGCTTGACCCCGATTTTCATTTTGAATTGAAACGTCCGGATTCCGGAGGATGGAATGACGAAAGGAAGTGCGCGTAGGTTCAGGGTTAAAGCCGAGAAGCTTCTGCGGCTTTATTCGCTTTGGCAGGAAACCCGCCGGGAGGATATCCGGCGTCAATGCCTGAAACTTCTCGGGCAGATTGTGGCGGCAGATCCAAGTTTTACTTTGCGCGGACAATTTCGGAACGCTTTTTAGACCCAAGGGCGAGTGACAACGCATAAGGAGGATATCAAAAGGCCCATGAAAACCCCCTACCTTCTTTTAAAAATCCAGGATGAAGGCGACCTCCGCGACGAAGTCCGCAAGAAACAAGATGAGTTTCTGGATCTCTACTCCCTTTATCAGGCCACGGGCTTCAGCTGTGTCCTAGAAGAGCTCAAGCTCAAGGTCTATGAACTGCACCTGCTCGA
>JAHFHI010000091.1 GCA_023246995.1 Candidatus Omnitrophota bacterium | reverse complement strand
ATCCTTATCGGCATAGTCCGCGGCAATCGCCTGAAGCCTGCCTTCATAGCGCACGACAAACGGGCAGGTGGCAGACCCAAAATACAGCATCACAATTTTACCTTTTTGCGCGGCCAGATTCCGGAGGCTGCCTTCAAGATCCGGGAGCTCAAAATCCGCAACCGCTTCGCCCAGCTTGACGGCTTTTTTATCGAGAAAATTTTCAGTGAATCCCGGGCGTGAGAAAATAAACGGGAATGCAAAGACCCAGATGCTTTTCATCGCGCCGCTCGCTTTAAAAGCTCTCCGTCACTTTTAGAACCTCATGATAAATATCATAATCGTTTTTGGAAAAACACACAAAGACGACTTTCTCGATGACTGGAGCGCGTTCCAAATAATCCCGGACCGAGGAAACCGCAATCCCCGCGGCCCTCGAGACCGGAAATCGGTAAGCCCCGGTGCTGATCGACGGAAAGGCAAGGGTCCTGATCGCCTGGCTTGCGGCAAGCCCGAGAGACTTTTCGTAGCAGCTTTGAAGAAGCCGGTCCTCCCCCCGTGATCCACCGCGCCAGACCGGGCCGACGGTGTGGATCACATACCGGGCGGTAAGCCTGTAACCTTTGGTGATTCTGGCCTCTCCGGTGGGGCAGCCGCCCAGGGTCCGGCATTCCTCAAGGAGCTCCGGTCCGGCCGCGCGGTGAATGGCTCCGTCTACGCCGCCGCCGCCAAGGAGTGCGGTGTTGGCGGCATTCACAATCGCGTCGGTTTGCTGAAGCGTGATATCTCCCTGGGTAATTTCTATTGGGATCATACCGGCTGCCGGAATTTTTTCCAGACCCGGCCCACCCATTCGGCCGGAAGGCCTACGACATTCGTGTAAGAGCCTTGGATTCTGCGTACGGCCTTGGGGCTTTCCTGAATGGCATACGCTCCGGCCTTATCGAGAGGATAGACCTTCTGCATATACTGCCGGATGGCCTCGGCTGAAAGTTTTGAAAAAAGCACCCGGGTTTTGACCGACACAAGCCGCATCCGGTTTCGCGCGCGGTCCCAAAAAGCCACGCCGGTATAAACCTCATGCCACCTTCCGGAAAGGCGGGAGAGCATCCGGAAAGCCTCCCGGTAGGTTTTAGGTTTCCCGAGCGCGCGGCCTTGGCACCAGACAATCGTATCGGCGCCGAGCACGAATCGCACGCGTTTGGAAACCACGGCCCTGCGGGCCTTGCCCTCGGCATGGCGCAAGACAAGCTCGCGCGCGGAAAGTCTGGAGTCCATCCTTTCCCGGTAACCGGAAGCCACCACCCGGAAAGGAATCCGCAAGCTTTTTAAAATCTCGCGGCGGCGCGCTGATTTTGAAGCAAGATAAAGGATTTCTTTTTTCAGAGGCTTCACCACGCGCCTCCGCCGCCGCCGCCCGAGCCTCCCCCGGAAAATCCGCCGCCGCCAAAACCGCTCGAAGAGCTTGAGCGCGGCTGCGAGGCAAAGGTTTGCCCCATGGAAGACATGGTTTGGTTTAGGTCGCGGCCCAAGCCGCGCGGAGAAAAAGTGTCCCAGCGGCCCGCATACCAGGAAGGCGGCTCGGTGTAAATGCCCTCAAAAGCACGGGCCCACTGGCCGGCGAGGCCGAAGGCAAGCGCGTAGGGAAGCCCTCTCTCAAAAAGTCCGGGGTCGTTGATACGGCGGATACGGTCGCCATCCGCGCGCTTTAAAAACTCGAGAAAACCGGCGGCTTGATCCATCAGGTTCGCTCCCTTGAACGTTCTTCGCGGCATGACAAATCCGAAACCAAAAACAATCAGTCCCGAAATCGCTGAAACCGAGATCAACGCCGCGGGCGCAAAGAAGTGGAGCGGCAGCGTCACAAAAAAAGCCCACGCAAGCACTCCGCCCAAAAGACAGCCGCCCGTGAGGTACGCGGTGCGTACCCGGTCGGGATCGCCCTCAAAATAACCGGCCGCGGTCAGATCCCGGTAAAGAAACTTCCGGATGTCGGGCAGGTGCCGGTAAAAATCCTCCTCCAGATCCGAAAGCTTCACGCTCGCCCCCGGTTCCCCGAAGATGCCCCGGAGGATTTCCCGCTCGAAAGCTTTCGGCCCCGCGTCCCCATTCCAATTTTTGAGATTCGTAAACAAATAATCCCTTTTCCCCCAAAGCAGCTTCTCAAGCGGCTCCATTTTCAGATAGCCCCGCACCGCGAGATCCACGACCGTGGCGGTGATGTCGCGCAGATCGGCGCGCTGGTCGGCAAGCGTCCCCATTTCCGCGGGCGCGAGTCCGGCCGGGGGTTCGTAACCCACCGTGAGAGACTTTCCCGTGCGGGGATCCCGGCCTTTAGCGCGCCAGAGACAAAACATGGCAATAAAAATCAAAACCGGGATGGCGTAAATCCAGTTGTCCTCACCCCACCATAATAGGAGGCGCGCGAAAGAGGGTCTTAAAACGCCGCCTGATTCCCAGGCCACAGCGCCCGTGATCCCTTCATAGGGGGCCATGGGGCCGGGGGCTTCAAAGGAAACCACTTTCCCCTGAATCCCTGGCCTTAGAAGCGTCCTTGAACCATAAACTCCGGCGTATCCCACGGCACGAAGCCCCGCGGCCTGATCCGGGACCTTGATCTGCGCCCGCGCCTTTCGAATCCACACACTCCATTCATGGCCCGTAAAATTCCAGTAACATTCTTCGTGATCCGGGAAAAAACGTACGGCCCCGCGCCGGACCTCGTAGACGATCCGATAAGCCTGCCGCCCGGAAACAAAAGTGTCCGCGTCGCCCACACGAATCCTGATCGAGCGGCCCTGCCTTTCAAGCCGGAAAGGCCTTAGCCGCCCCGCTGCGTCGGTCACCTCACGAACCGTCAAACGCATCTTGAAATGCTGGCCCAGGGAATCGTTCATGTGCAGGGGAATATCGCGATAAATGCCGTGCCTCTGCTCCGCCGCAAAATCCACGGTAAGGGTCTCGCTCACAACCGCGCTCGCGTCTTCACGGATCAGGATTTGCGTATCAAAATCCTGAATCTCCCAGGCCTGGCAGGGAAAAGCCTGAAAAACAAAACAAGCAAAGAAAAAAATAAATCTTAAAGGATGGCGCCTCACGGCGAAGGGGACCGGGTCAGGAAAATGAAACCTTGGGAACCTGCGCCTGCTCCTTGGACTCAAGCTGAAAAAATTCTTTGGGGCCGAAGCCGGCAAACCGGGCCACAAACACATCCGGGAGCACCGTGATCTTGGTATTGTAGTCACGCACCACGGCATTGTAGTAGCGCCGGGCGGCCTGGAGGGCTTCCTCGATTTCCGCCAAAGCCTTCTGAAGCCCCTGAAAGTTTTCACTCGCCCGAAGCTGGGGATAGTTTTCAGCCACCGCAAAAAGACTCTTGAGCGTCCCGGCAAGCACGCTCTCGGCGCCTTCCTTGGCCTTGGGATCCCGGGCCTGCATGGCCCGGCTCCGGGCTTCGGTCACCTGCTCAAAAACCTTCTGCTCATGCCCGGCATACCCCTTGACCGTCTCGACCAGGTTCGGAATCAGGTCATAACGCCGCTTGAGCTGCACGTCCATATCCGACCAGGCGCCCTCCGAACGCACCCGAAGCGAGACAAGGCCGTTATAACTCGCGGCCACCCATAATAATACGCCCGCCACCACCCCAAGCAAAATCCATCCGGTCATAAAAGGCCTCCTTCAGGCTTGAAAAAGCACCAAGAGTTCTTCGTTGGACTTAAGCTCCTGCTCGGCTTTCGCCAATTTTTCGCGTTCCTTTTCCACGATTTCAGCCGGCGCGTTTCTGACAAAATCTTCGTTACTAAGCTTGGCATTCATGGATGCCACCCATCGACGGATTTCGGAAATCTTTTCAGACACCCTCGTCCTCTCCTTTTCAAAATCAATGCCCTCGATGGCCACAAAAAGATCAAAGGCCCCGAGGGCCTTACCGACATAAGAACGGCTCTTTTCAAAAGCAGGGTCCACTTTGAGCGTCTCGATCTTGGCGATCTTTCGGATCGCCTCTCCGAAGGCCCCGAAAACCCGGGCAGCCGAGTCCTGAAGCGGCTTGATTACGGCTTCCTTGATCGCCTGGGACGCCGCGATATTCAGATGGCTTCTTAAATTCCTGAAAGCGCCGACCGCGTTTTGCAAATGCCCGAAAAGCTCTTCGACCGCGGGATCCCTGAAAGCGGCGCCGCTCGAATAAACAAAATCAGCCGACCCGGGCCAGGCGGCAAGCATCAGGCTCTCGGGCCAATCTGTCTTTCCGGCGCCGTAGGCCTCACGCATTTTCATCCAAATTTCTTCGGTGATAAAAGGCGCAAAGGGATGAAGCAGCCGCAGGGTTTTCTCGAGGACAAAAAAGAGCACGGCCTGGACGTGCGGCCGTCTTGCCGGGTCGGCTCCCGCGAGGGCGGGTTTTGCCAGTTCGATATACCAGTCGCAGAAATCATCCCAGATAAAGTGATAAACCGCGCTCGAGGCCTGGGCCATCTGAAAATTTTCAAGCAGCCGGTCCGTCTCCGAAAAAGCGCAGCCAAGCCTAGAGAGAATCCAGCGCTCGGAAACCGAAAGAGCAGCCGCAGCCGGAATAGCTCCGGTTGGCGGAACCTGAAAATCCTGAAGGTTTGAAAGGACAAACCGGGCGGCGTTCCAGACTTTGTTGGTGAAATTCCGGCCCACTTCGAATTTTTCTCGCGAAAGATACACGTCCTGGGCGCTTAGCATGATCATGCTGAAGCGAAGCGCGTCGGCTCCCATTTCATCAATGACTTCAAGAGGGTCGATGGCGTTCCCGAGAGACTTGGACATCTTAAGCCCGCTCTGGGCCCGGACCGTGCCGTGAATATAAATCTGGTTGAAAGGCGCCTCACCCCGAAACTCCAGCCCGGCCATGATCATGCGCGCCACCCAGAAAAAAATAATTTCCGGGGCCGTGATCAGGTCGGAAGTGGGATAAAAGGATTTCAGGTCTTCGGTTTCCTCCGGCCAACCGAGTGTAGAAAAAGGCCAGAGCCAGGAAGAAAACCAGGTATCGAGAACATCCGGGTCCTGCCAAAGCGCGCCCCCGCACTCCGGGCACGCGGCCGGATTCTGGCGGGAAACCGTCACGCCTTTGGACGATTCTTCTTTCGGGTCGCGGCACGCATCGCAATACCAGACCGGAATCTGATGGCCCCACCAGATTTGCCGGGAGATGCACCAGTCCCGGATCCCCTCAAGCCAGTTGGTGTAAACTTTGGTCCAGCGGTCGGGATGAAATCTTGTCTTCCCTGCCCGGTGCGCAGCCAGAGCCCTTTCAGCCAGAGGTTTCATGCGCACGAACCATTGCTTGGAAAGGTAAGGCTCGACCACGGTATCGCAGCGGTAGCAATGGCCCACCGAATGCGAATGCGTGTCGCGCCGGACAAAAAATCCTTGAGCATCCAGGTCCTCCACGACTTTTTTACGCGCGGCAAAACGGTCCATTCCTTTATAGGGCCCGCCTTGCGCGTTGATCGTGGCATTGGGATTCATCACATTGATCTGCGGCAGATTGTGGCGTCTTCCCATTTCAAAGTCATTGGGGTCATGCGCGGGCGTGACTTTGACAAAACCGGTGCCGAATTCGCGGTCCACGAGCTCATCGGCAATAATCGGGATCTCGCGCTCCATAAGCGGAAGGATGAGTTTTTTGCCGATCAAATGTTTGTAGCGTTCATCCTCCGGGTGAACCGCGACCGCCGTATCGCCGAGCATGGTTTCGGGCCGTGTCGTGGCCACCACAATATGATCGACACCCATCTGCTCGGCCTGCCGTCCTTTACCGGCAATCGGATACTTAATATGATAGAGAGTCCCGTTTATTTCCTTGTGAGCGGATTCTTCATCGGAAAGCGCCGTCTGGCAGCGGGGGCACCAGTTGATAATGTAATGGCCCTGGTAAATCAGGCCCCGCTCATAAAGGGTGACAAAGGCCTCGCGCACGGCGCGTGACAACCCTTCGTCCATGGTGAAGCGTTCGCGCGACCAGTCGCACGAGGCCCCGAGCCTGCGAAGCTGGCGCGTGATCGTGCTGCCGTGCTCTTCCTTCCATTTCCAGACTTCTTTTAAAAAATTTTCGCGCCCCAAATCATGGCGCGTCTTTTTTTCCTTGGCGAGTTTTTTTTCCACCACGTTTT
>JAHFHI010000090.1 GCA_023246995.1 Candidatus Omnitrophota bacterium | reverse complement strand
GTTTTTCAACCGTCGGCGTAATCGAATCCACCAGTTTGACGCCGGGCCCCATCACTTTTGCGATGATGTCCCGAAGCATCGGATAATGCGTGCAGCCGAGAATCAGGGTATCGATTCCGCGCGCTTTCAGGGGGTTCAGATAAATTCCGGCAATTTCTCGGGTCACGGGGGTTTCAAGCCAGCCTTCTTCCACAAGCGGCACAAAAAGCGGGCAGGACGCCGTGAAAATATCCGCCTCCGGAGCGCGGCGGCTCAAGGCCTTTTCATAAGCCCTGCTTTCGATCGTGGCCTGGGTGGCGATCACTCCGATCCGGCCCTTGCGCGTGGCCGACGCAGCGGATTCGGCGGCGGGGACGATCACGTCCAGAATCGGTAGATTAAAATGGCTTTTCAGAAAGCTGTACGCCGCGCTTGATGAAGAGTTGCAGGCGATCACCACGGCCTTGACCTTGCGGCGAATCAAAAAAAGAGTGTTCTGGATCGAAAAACTCAAGATCTGTTCGCGGGACTTGGTGCCGTAGGGAAGCCGGGCCATGTCCCCGAAATAAACGATATTTTCATCCGGCAGCACCCGGCGAATTTCCCGGACAATGGTGAGTCCCCCGAGCCCGGAATCAAAAACGCCGATAGGCCGGGGGTCTTTGGAAAGCGGAAGGACTGGCCGCCCTGAAACCCGGGAACTTTCGCGCGGGGCCTTTGCTGCCAGGCGGCGCATGGTCAGACTTTGCGGCTTAGAAAGCCCTGAATTCGTTCCAGCGCAAGCTTCATGCGCGGCGTGGGAAGAACCATGGCAAAACGAATATAGCCTTCCCCCATCTCGCCGAAACCCGTGCCGGGCGCGACGGCGACTCCCGTTTCCCTCAAAAGGAGCTCCGTAAACTCCATGGAGGTAAGCGCGCTGAAAGCCGCCGGGATTTTGCACCAGATGTAGAAAGTCGCGGCGGGTGATTTGGTCGGCCAACCGATTTTGTTCAACCCCGGCACGAAATAATCGATCCGCTCCTTATACTCTTCGGCAAGTTTCTTCACATAAGTCTGCGGGCCCGTCAGCGCCGCGGTAGCGGCCACCTGAACGGCGCGGAAAATGCCGAAATCCACATAGCTTTTAGTCTTGGCCAGGCTCGAGAGAATCGTCTTGTTGCCGACCGCAAATGCGATCCGCCATCCGGCCATGCTGTAGGATTTGGAAAGCGTGTGAAACTCCACGCAAAACTTCCGCGCGTTTTTGGCTTCAAAAATACTGTGCGCGCGCTTGCCTTTGTAGACAAAGTCCGAATAGGTCAGATCGTGACCGATGATAATGTCTTTATCCTGTCCCCAATGCACGGCCTTATTGAAAAACTCGAGATCGCAGGTCGCCGTGGTCGGGTTGTGCGGGTAGCTCAAAAACATGAGTTTGGAATGCCGTGTAGTTTCCCGCGGAATCGCCTGAAGGTCCGGCAGATAATTATTTTCCTCGCGCAGGGGAATATTATAAAGAATCCCGCCGGCCATGATGACGCCGTTAAAATGCACCGGGTAAGCCGGGGAAGGCACAAGCGCGAGGTCGTCATTATTCAGAAACGCCAGGGAAAGGTGCGCGATCCCCTCTTTGGAACCGATCAGCGGCAGGACCTCGCTGTCGGGGTCAAGCTCGACACCGAAGCGGCCCATATACCAGGAAGCGATGGCGCGGCGCAGATCCTTTTCAATCTGTTCGTCCCACTTGGAATAACGGTGAATGCCCTTGATCTTGAGCGCGTCGCGCATGGCCGCGACCACGTGCGCGGGTGGTTCGGCGTCGGGGTTGCCCATGCTGAAATCAATCACGTCAACACCTTTGGCGCGCATCTCGCGCTTCCAACCGTCAACAATCGTAAAAAGATAGGGCGGCAGCCGCAGCATGCGGTTGGCTTCATGCATCGGCATGGCTTATAACTCCTTTGGGCCCGGGTTCGGGCGGTTGTTCGGACTACTCTTCATGGCCATCTTCATCTTCGTCGGATTCCGACTCTTCGTTATCGACCGTGCAAAGGGTCTCGCCCTTCGCCACAACCTCGCCTTCGTCATAATAAACCTCGGCGAGAATTCCCGTGGCTGGGGCATGAATCGTAACGGTTCCCTCTTCGGTCGCGAGCTCGACTAAATCGTCGCCTTCGCTCACCACATCGCCTTCTTCGACAAACCACGTCTGGATTGTTGCTTCTTCCACATGAGCGCCCAAACCCTCAAGTACGATTTCGACCATTGCAAACATTGCCTCCGTTTTCAAAATTCTCCCGCTGCTGCGTTTAAAAAAGTTTCGCCGGCGTGATACGAACTGCGCACATACGGCCCCGCAAAAACCTCCAGAAATCCGAGGGGTTTAAGATCTTCGGCCATCGCGCTGAAGTCTTCAGGCGATAAAAACTCCAAAACCGGAAGATGGTCCGTCGAAGGGGCCAAATACTGACCCAGCGTCAAAATTTCGCATCCCGCATTTCGGAGATCACGTGCCGCCCGGTAGACTTCCTCGCGCTTCTCGCCGAGCCCGAGCATGAGACCGCTTTTTGTTTTTATCCCCGGAGCAAGGCTTTTGATCACGCGCATCACTTCAAGTGTTCGCGCGTATGAGGCCTGCGGCCGCACGGCCTTTTGCAAACGCTCCACCGTTTCCAGATTGTGATTATAAACCTCGGGCCCGGCTTCGACAACAAGACCGATCAATTCCGGCCGGGCATGAAAATCCGGAGTTAAAACTTCGACTCTCACCCCGGGAATTGTTTCTTTTACCGCCCGAACGGTGCGGGCAAAATGTCCGGCCCCTTCATCTGGCATTTCATCCCGGGCGACCGACGTAATGACCACATACTCCAGGCCAAGCTCTTCAGCCGCGCGCGCCACCCTTTGGGGCTCATCGGCTTCTACCGGTTCGGGCCGGCCGCTTTCAATCGCGCAAAAACCGCAGCGGCGCGTGCAAACATTGCCCAGGATCATAAAAGTCGCGGTGTTGCGGCTGTAACATTCGCTCCGGTTAGGGCAAAGCGCGGATTCACAGACCGTGTTAAGACGAAAACGGTTCAGGATTTCGTGGGTCTGAAGGGCGGGCCGGGTCGGAAGAGCTCTCCTCATCCAATCCGGAAACCGTCTTTTGGCTACTTCGATCACGCCGCTTACCTCAAAAAATAGGAGTCCGTTAAAATTGCCTATCCGAATACAGGATGGGCGGTTGTATCAAAAACCCCCCTGGGTGTCAAGGACTTAGAGCCCTATGGCAGGGCCTACTGGGGAAAGTCATGCGCGGATCCGGAAAGAAACAAAAATCAGGCCAGAAGCGGACGCGGCAGGCCGATATCCACGACAGCCAGTTGCCCGGTATAAACCGGACCCTTCCCCCGGAAATGGCCGTGCTTGGCCATGCCCATGGCTGCAGTGATCGACGCCTTGACCGCAATCCCATGCACCGAGCCGTCATCTGAATCAAGCCCCGAAGGAATGTCCATGGCCAGGATCGGGCGCCCGGACTGATTCATCGTTTGAATCAACGTCTCGTAAACCCCTAAAACAGCGGAGCTCAAACCAATTCCGAAAATAGCGTCCACCAAAAAATCAGCCCCCACAAGGGATGCCGCAAGCCTCTTCCCGGCAATTTCATCCTCGAGCAGCGTGATTGGAATATGCATCTTGGAAGCGATTGAAAAATTAAGCGCGGCGTCACCTTTGAGTTCCGCGATGGGCGGGGCAAGCAGGATCCTCACAGAGAGGCCCCGGTTAAAAAGATGGCGCGCCGCCACAAAACCATCGCCCCCGTTGTTCCCTTTGCCGCAAACAACCAGGATGCGCGCGCCTTTGGCAGCTTTAAAAGCTAACTCCGCGGCTCCGCGACCCGCGTTTTCCATTAAAAGGAGGCTCGGGATACCGAACTCTTCGGTCGCGCGGCGGTCAAGGGCCTGCATTTCAGCGGCACTGACGGATTTCATACGTATTTTTTTAAAGAAGGGCCGGGGCGGTAACAATTTCCCCGGAAAAAGCGTCGTTTCGAAGTCCCGTAATCCTGATTTCCTGAAAGGTCCCCACGAGACCGGCGGGCCCTTCAAAAACCACTTTCTTGTCCTGAACCGTGGATCCCAGAATTTGCCCGGTTTTTTTGGCGGTTACCGCTTCCGCAAAAACCGTGACCTCACGGCCGATCCATTTCTGAGCGTTTTCCCGGGAAATTTTCTTCTGCAAATCAAGCAGCTCCGCGTTGCGCCGCGCCTTGATCTCCTGCGGGACGTCATCGGAAAGTTTCGCGGCCGGCGTTCCGGGACGTACGGAATATTTATAGATATACGCCGCGTCGTAACGGATTTCCTCAAACGCGCGGAGCGTCGTGAGATGGTCCTCCTCGGTTTCCCCGGAAAATCCGGCAATGATATCGGTCGTAATCGAAATATCGGGGACAAGCTCCCGTAAACGCCGGATGCTGGCCAAATATTCATCGTAGGTATGGAGACGCTTCATGCGTTTCAAAATCCGGTCGGAGCCGGATTGAAGCGGGAGATGAAAACGGCGGGATATTTTGGGATTGCGACGGATCACCTGAAATAAATCCTCGGTCGCGTCATGCGGATGTGAAGTCGTAAAAGAAATGCGTTTTAGGCCTTCGATTTCACAAAGCATTTCAAGAAGACGCGGAAACGTAATCTCACCCTTCCCGTCCGCGATTAAAACTTTTCCTCCATCTCCGGCCCCTTCGAAAGAAGCCGCGCGGGCGGAGGGGTTTCCCCGGTAGGAGTTCACATTCTGTCCCAAGAGGGTCACCCATTTCACGCCATCGGCCGCCAGACGGCTTGCTTCGCGGTAAACTTCACGGGCCGGCATGGAGACTTCCGCGCCGCGGGTGATGGGAACAATGCAAAAGGTGCAGACTTTGTCGCAGCCCGTCATGATGGGGAGCCACGCCTGATGAGGGCTCGAACGCTTGGCAAGATCGCTATACTCAATGGAAAGACCATCCTGCCTGATTTGCGCGACCTGGCGGCGATTCTTGCGGACCTCCTCGATCAATCCCGGAAGTTCTTTGATGTTGCGCGTGCCGATCATAAAATCAAGCTGCGGAAAACGCTTGAAAAGTTTTTCCCGGTGCTCCTCAACCATGCATCCCATAAGGCCGACGATCAAGTCAGGCTTAGTCTTTTTTACCTTTCCAAGCATGCCGAGGCGCCCATACACCCTTTCTTCGGCGTGCTCGCGCACGGAGCAGGTATTCATGAGAATTACATCCGCGTTTTCCTCCCCCCCGCCCCCCTGGGCGGCAGAGGGCGCGGGGAGGGACTCTTCAGACTCGGAATAAATCTCAAACCCCGCATCGGACAAAAAACCCCTCGCCACTTCGCTGTCATAAACATTCATCTGACAGCCGAAGGACTTGATCGCAACTTTTAATTTCATAACTTGTTTTTCCATAATCAATTACAGTTTTTAAATCTGTCCTTAATAGAGCGTATAAAACTGTCTAACCCGATGAACGTATATGACACTAACCTGCTGTTCTTATCGTATTTTTCCACTTAATCATATTTTCAATGTCTAAAACTGTAAAAACGGGATAATGCCGGTAATCGCGTTGTGGCTTAATCCAACCCTTCTTTATCCAGTAATACAAGGTCTGCCGATGAATCCCTAAAACTCGCGCCGTCTGTGTCAGATTGTATCGTTTAGCCGACCTCTTGACAACCCTGCGGAAAACTTTCTTATCACAATCTTCAATCTGGCCGTCTATCGACTGCTTTTGCTGTTCCCCGGCCTTCAGTAACTTTTCTAAAAATAACTTATCCGCTTCTGCAACGATTTCCAGAAATTTTTCAAACCTTTGCCACTCCTCGCTTCCGTAAGGATAAACCGCAATTACTTCATCCTGTTTGTTACGAAGAACCAAATCCTTTTTTAAAATCGTTCATAGGTATCGCCTCCTATCGCTTTACTTGATAGCTGTGTGCCGGCTAATTCTGTTTATTTTTTACGGATGCCTCGATTGCTTTGAGTTTTTCCAGGACATACAAACGTATGTTTTTCTCGGGGATACGATCGCCCCACCGGACCGCCTTTTTGAAGCTGAATTCCGGCGGGAAGTCGAGCTCGGGAAAAAATCCAAACTGTTTTTTCTTTCGGCTCGACAGGTATAAACTGTCGATTAAC
>JAHFHI010000089.1 GCA_023246995.1 Candidatus Omnitrophota bacterium | reverse complement strand
CAGGTTGCGGTGTTTCATATTCATGCGCTCGGCCACATCCGCCTGAAGTTTGGACTTGTACTCGTGAAAGGCCTTGACGTTAGGACTCTTGGCCGGGAACTCGCCCATGATCACGGCCCTGCGGTAGACGTCCTGATGCACAAACACCACGGCGGCGAGCCGTTTCTTTTCATAATAGGAAATGTCCGGGCTTCGGAGTTTTTCCATCATGCCGTCGATATCCTTGGCGCTGATCCCCGACGCCGGGGCCCCGGCAGGCCCGGAAGCGTGAAGGGGAAAAGAAGGAAAAACGGTTTGAAATAAAAATACGGCTAAAAGAAAATAGGTGGTCCGGGGAAGGTGGGTTTGACGTCTCATAGGGTTTCCGGCCTGTTTTATTTCAGACGGATTATACACAAAAAATGGCGCCGGGTTAGCGTTAATTTTAAACCCTCCCGGGCTCCCCAAAAACCCATCAGGACGGGGAGACTTTGGATTCAGCTTGAACTTCTCACGAGCCGCCACCGGCGAACGGCCACCATGGACCAAATAGCTTCCACCAGGCCAAACGGCCAAGCTCCCTGGAGAAACCCATAGACCGAACCCAGCATACAGGATGCGGCAAATGCCAGGATGAACCAGGGGCTGCGCTTTTCCAGGGCATAGCAGACCAGCATCGCCGTTACCGCACACAAACCGAAGATCGTGAGCCTGTCCATTAAAATGCCTTTGCGAATACTTTTAAATAAATCCCCCCGTGCGGCTCCGATTCAATCCCTCTTCAAACAGCCCCCGGGAAGTGCTTTTTTTTAATTTTTCATTTTGAATTTTTAATTGCCCTTATGGCCGGGGACGGGATTGAACCGCCGACGCAGGGATTTTCAGTCCCTCGCTCTACCACTGAGCTACCCGGCCTAGGAATTGAGAAATGCCTTGGGTGGGCTGGAGTAATCCGAGAACCCAAGATTATAGAGAAGCCCGGCGGAAAGTCAAAAACTTTGCGGAGCCGGGGCCGTGGGGCAGAACAAAGCCCCGGATTTTTACTTCCCAAACGGCAGGGATTTCTGAACCGGGCGGTCCGCTTCTGCCGGCCCAAGCCAGGCATCCAGGCTGAAAAGATGTCTCTTGATCGAAAATAATTTTAGGCCCAGAAAAAAATTGAGGATATCGAGAATAAAGACCTGATAAACCGTGAGCCGGATGGGCCCGGACTGGCCGAAACACCCGCAATCCTTGAAGCCCCTCTCCAGGATCGCGCTGCTTGAAGCGATGATCAGCACAAAACACAGCGCCAGAAATGAAAGCACAAGAGCTGTCGGCCGCACGGCGTAGCCGGCGATCATGAAAACCCCGAAAATCAATTCCACCCACGGAACCGTATGGGCCAGTAGCGGCACCAGCGCGTAAGGCAGGACTTCATAGGATGCGAGCGCGCCGCGGAAGTTTTCGATCGGCTCGAGGAGCTTCATATATCCTGCGTAGGCAAAAACAAGGCCCATAAAAACGCGCAGCAACACCCAGCCGAAATCTTGAAATTTTATCACGGTTTTTCCGGGCTTGGCGCCGCGGGAGACGCCTCGGGCGGCGTGAGCCCGAGTTCCCGGCGGATAATTTCCGAAGCCCGCGTCTGAAGCTCCATCGGCCCGACCAGCCTCTCCCCGTTAATAAAAAAAGTCGGCGTGGCGGTAATCATCAGCTCCTTGCCGCCGGTTTTTTCCTTGAGGATATCCTCCCGGATCCGGGAATCGGCCAGGCAAGCCCCAAAAGCCTGCAAATCCAGATTCAGCTCGCCGGCGTAGCGCATAAAGTCCTCATAAGGGTTCACCGCCTTAGGCCAGATCAATTGGTCGTTAAAAAGCCGGTCATGGTACTCCCAAAAATGCCCCTGGCGGGAGGCGCATTCCGCAGCCTGGTGCGCAAGCCCGGACCAACGGTGGCTTTCAAGGGGGAAATGCCGGAACACGAGATTCACTTGAGGTCCGAAGGCCTCGAAAATACGTTTGATTTCAACTTGCGCTTTCTGGCAGGCCGGACATTCAAAATCGCTGTACTCGACAATTTTGACCGCCGCTTTAGCCGGGCCCTTGATTTTCTCCTCCACCCGGACCTGGGCGTCGGCAGTCACAGGCCTCTGGTTTTTTCGTATGACCCAAATACCGGCGGCAAGCGCCGTAACGATCAAGACTCCCGTAATAATTTTCTTGGCATTCATGAGTTCCACCTCTCGTTGGGGCTAGTCTATCTTAAAAAATTCCTTTAAAAAAGTCTTTCGATTAAGATCACCGGCGCCCGGCGGCGGCGTTAATCCGGGCGATCGCCTCGTTTGCTTTAAGGCCCAGCATTTTCTCAAGCGAGAGCGGCATGACAAGACTCCAGTTGTGCGGGCCCTGGGTGCCCGGGAAATTAATCCTGAAGTTCCAGGAGTCCGATGGCGGCCTTACCCCCAGGGCAAGCCAGTCCTGAAGCAGCTGCACGCTGAAAATTGAATTTGTTTTGGAGATTTTCTCAAGCGCAGCGCGCATGAATTTCTTGTCGGCCCGTGATATAAGTTTGCCCGAAAGGCCGATATAGCGCCAAAAAATTTCGCGCTCCCCGTAAGAGCCCCGGTAAAGCCCGGCAAGATCGCTCACTTCAAATTCGCCCCGGCCGAGAACCTGCGCCAGAACTTGCGGGTTTGCAATCTCCGGGCGCCAGCGCAAACGCCCGTGGGCTGACCGGGCAATATCGAAAAGCTCCGGACGCACCCGCTCAAAATCAATTCCTTTTTCGGCGCATTTGCGTCTAAAAAGTTCCCCGTCGACCGTGCCGGCCTCATGCTCCCACCAGGCGGAAAGCGCGCTCATGTCATGGTTGGAAATCACGGCGATGGAATTAGCCCGGTAGGCCCCCGGCTCCTTGAAAGCCGCGGTGCCGTCCCAGTCCTTGGTCCAGCGCTGGACATCCATCCCGGGAATGGCAAATTCGCGCAACGTTTTGTAAGAACACTCGGGCACGACTCCGAGATCTTCGGCGCAGGGGAGCATCGGGGTTTGGCGGATCATGATCTCAAGAAGCCGCTTGCCGTGGCCTTCCCAATCTTGCTCGGCCGGAGGATCGAAAGATCCGTAAAGCCCGCCGTGCCCCGGAGGTTCAGAGGCCGAGATCGTCCAAAGCCGGAAAATTCCCACCACGTGGTCGATCCGGAAGAAATCATAAAGGCAGCTTGCGAACCTCACTTTCCCCTTCAAATAATCATAACCCGAGGCCGCGATCCTGGGCCAGTCATAGGGCGGCATGCCCCAGCGCTGGCCAAGCGCGAAAAACGCGTCCGGCGGCGCTCCGGCAAGCCGCTCGAGCTTGAAATACTCCTGATGCGCCCAGACATCCGCGCTATCGCGCGACACTAAAAAAGGCAGGTCCCCCATTAAAAAAACTCCGTCTTTCGCCAGACTCTTCCGGGCCCGGCTGAACTGGAGGCAAAGCTGCCATTGCAGCCATTCCTGAAAGCGGGCCTCGAAGGCATGCGCGGTTTTGAGTTCCCGGATTTTTTCCGGGTCCCGGCGGCGGAAGGCTTCGGGCCAATCCTCCCAGCGAGCCTCCCCGTGCAGACTCTTTAAAATCTTAAAAAGAACATAGTCGTGCAGCCAAAATTTATTCTGCTCACAAAAAATCTCGAAATCTTCCGGGCCTTCTTTGGCCGCGCGGCTTTTTTTAAAAATCTCCCGCATAAGCTCGAGCTTCGCGAGCTTGATCCCGTAATCCACCCGTTTCCGGCCGGCCGGGAAACGTTTCCGTAAATCCTGGAGGGATTTCTTAAACAGCTGAAGCGGTGCTCCTCGGAGGTCCGAAAGTCTTAAATACATGGGCTCAAGGGCAAAGGTGCTTTGCGCGTCATAGGGCGTGAAGTTAAACCCCGTATCGTTCATGGGCAGAAGCTGGATGATGCTCATGCCCGCCCGGCGGCACCAGCGGCCAAGCAATTCCAAATCGGGAATTTCCCCGATCCCCGCTGACTGCGCCGAAAAGACGGAGAAAAGCGGCACTGAAACCCCGGCCCGGCGCGCCAGTCCAAAGCGCTTCCACTGCGGCGCCGTGGGGGCATTTAAAAAATCCCGGTAAACCCCGGAATCCTGCGGGGGGATCTGCTTTTTCACAAATGATCCTTAAAGAGAACGCCGAACCCCAGAAGAGCCAGAAAGCCCATCACGTCCGTGAATGTGGTTAAAATGATATTCGAGCACTGGGCCGGGTCCAGGCGCAGGGCCTTCATGGTGAGCGGAATGGCCGCGCCGGTTACGCCCGCGATGACCAGATTGACCAGCATGGCGAGAGCCACCACGAGACCGAGAAACGGATTGCCGTGCCAGAGCCAGGCCGCGACACCCGTGACGGACCCGATCAAAATGCCGTTAAGAACCCCGATCCCGGCTTCCTTCAGGATAAGCCTCCGGACTTTGGCCGGTGGGATTTCGCGCATGACCAGCCCGCGGATGACGACCACGAGCGACTGCGCGCCGGCGTTCCCACCCTGACCGGCCACGACCGGAAGATAGACGGCCAGCACCGGAATTTTACCGATGATCTCCGAAAAAAGCGCGACCACCGCCCCGGCCAAAAAAGCCGTGGCCAAATTGACATGAAGCCAGGGCAGGCGCCTTGCGAGCGAAAAACCCAGCGGCGAAAAAGCGCGTTCACTTCCGCCCGCGCCGAACATTTTTTGGAGGTCCTCGGTGGCCTCCTCCTGGACATCTTCGATTAGGTGTTCGGCCTTGATGACGCCGATCAGCCGGTTTTCCGGGTCCACGACCGGCACCGCGAAATACCGCCTTTTGGAAAGCTGATCGGCGACTTCTTCCCGGTCCGTGAAAGCCTGCACCGAAAAAACCTCCCGGCGCATCATGGTCTCGAGAACCGCGTCCGGAGACGCCAGCATGAGATCGCGCATGTTCATGACCCCCGCCAGCTTGTTTTCAGAGTCCACCACATAGGCGTAGGAAACCGGCAGGCCCTTGCGGGCAATCATCCGGATTTTCTGGATCACGCTGCGCACCTTGGCATCCGAATGAAAGGCCAGAAAATCCGGAACCATAATGCGTCCCGCGCTGTTTTCCGGATAGGTCAGGATTTCCCGCATCTGCTCCCGCGCTTTTTCAGGGATGCGATCGAGGAGGTCCCCTCGCCGGTCTTCGGGAAGATGCCGCAGGATTTCAGCGGCCTGCTGGGAGTCCAAACGGCTTGCGACCGCCCCAAAAAGTTCCGGGCCCATTTCTTTTAAAAGACCTGCCGCAAAACGGGCCTCAAAACACCGAAACACCTCGGCGGAAAGGGTATGGCTTAACGCGCCCAGAACCTTCGCGGCGTCCGCCTCCGGCAGGCTCTCGAGATAATGCGCGGCCCGGGCCGGATCCTCCCCCACGAATTGTTTGACCAGGTTCGCCAGCGCGCTGCGTGTGCTCATTTTTTTTGCTCCCCCCCGAGATTACCGAAAAGGGTAATAAGCCTCGCCTGTGACCGGGAGCCTCAAACGGCGCAGCAGGCGATCATCAAAGTTTCTTTCCGCTTCGCTCCAGGCATCCTCCCGGGTCCAGTCCCGGATTTCGAAACTGCCTCCGGCAATTCCGCTATGCCCGCCCGCCTGGGCCCGGACCGGAAAAATATCCCTCAAAAACTGGCCCGCGTCCAACGGCGAGCCGGCTGTGCGAAGGGACACATGAAGCTTGTTTTTGTAGCGGCCCGTGCAAACCGCCCAGCGGGCTTTTTTATAAGTGATCAGAAAATCCGCGATTTGGGCGGCAAGGTCGGGGCTTTCCACCGGGCCCAAATGGCTTAGCACAAGCCCCCGGCGCATCCAGGCGTTTTGAATGCCCCGGGCGAGCGTTGAAAAAAAACGCTTCGAACGGTTCGGGTTTTGAATTACGGCAAGGGTTTTAAGATCACAGAAAGGAAGAATCCGGACATAGGCGTCAATCACATCCGGCCGTTTGGAACGGTACAAATTGGCGGTGTCCGAAAGAATGCCATAGGCCAGCGCCGTGGCAATGCGGGCCGGGATTTCAAGGCGCGCGAGTAAAAGCGCCTGCACCAAAATCACGCTCGTCGCGCCGCATTCGCTGTCGACCAACATCAGATCGGCCAGCGACTTGGCCGTGCAGGGATGCTGATCGATGACGAGCGCGGCCCGGCGCGC